>LZSH01000036.1 GCA_001665255.1 Mycobacteriaceae bacterium 1482268.1
ACCCGAGCTTCTATCTCCGCTTCCGTCGGGAAGCCCAGAACGCGGCGGCACTGAACCACCCCGCGATCGTCGCCGTGCACGATGTCGCGCAGCGTCACCCCGTCGACGTACTCCATCACGATGTAGGGCAGCGGGCCGTTTGTGGTCTCGGCCTCGCCGGTGTCGTACACGGCGACGATCGCGGGGTGGTTCAGTGCCGCCGCGTTCTGGGCTTCCCGACGGAAGCGGAGATAGAAGCTCGGGTCGCGGGCCAGATCTGCGCGCAGCACCTTGACCGCCACGTCCCGGTGTAGGCGCACATCGCGCGCGAGATGGACTTCGGACATTCCTCCGAAGCCGAGAATCTCGCCCAGTTCGTAGCGGTCGGACAGGTGCTGCGGCGTCGTCATTGCTATGTCTGTTCTGGATCCAAGGGCGCCGCCCGCAGCGGTGCGGACGGCGTGATCGCGTCGAGTCGGTATACCCCGATTTGCTCTCCACGATGGCCGACGGATCCCTCATCGGTCCAGCCTGGCACTGTGACCAGCGGCGGAGCCCCCTGCGGAGTGGTCTGGGTGACGGTGTCGGTGACGGTCGGCGGCGGCGACTCCCGCTCCTTCTTGTCTTGGGCGTTCAGCACGATCAGGATCGCGATCGCTATGGCGAGCGCGCCCAGCACGCCGGCGGCCCACAGCAGCGCCCGCTGACCCGACGAGAACGTCCGACGCGGCGGGGGAGGGCGGTGCCCGGCGGTCATGGGCCGCGATCGGGCCGCGGTGGCAGGCCCCCGCGCCGTCATGGCAGCGCTCGGCGGGGCAGACCCGACGGCGGTGGGCGCCGCCCGGCCGAGTGTCGGTGCGGCATTGGGCCGCGGCGGCCGTCGCCCGGCCCGCACGGCGGCCACCGCGTCGGCGAACGGGCCACCGGAGCGGTAGCGCATGCCAGGGTTCTTCACCAGAGTGATCTCGATCAGCTCCCGCACATTCGGCGGCAGGTCGGCCGGCAGCGGCGCGGGTGTCTCCTTGATGTGCTTCATCGCCACGGTGAGCGCGCCGTCGCCCGTGAATGGACGCTTGCCCGAAACTGCTTCGTAGCCAACGACTCCCAGTGAGTACACGTCGCTGGCAGCCGTCGCGTCGTGACCCAGCGCCTGTTCCGGTGCGATGTACTGGGCGGTGCCCATCACCATGCCGGTCTGGGTGACGGGCGCGGCGTCGACGGCCTTGGCGATACCGAAGTCGGTGAGCTTCACCTGGCCGGTCGGCGTGATCAGGATGTTGCCCGGCTTGACGTCACGATGCACCAGCCCGGCCGAGTGGGCGACCTGCAGGGCCCGGCCCGTCTGCTCGAGCATGTCCAGCGAGTGCCGCAGGGACAGCCGGCCGGTGCGCTTGAGCACGGAGTTCAGCGGCTCGCCGTTGATGAGCTCCATCACCAGATACGCGGTGCGGCCTTCGCCGTCCATGTCGGTCTCGCCGTAGTCATACACGCTGGCGATGCCGGGATGGTTGAGCATCGCGACCGTGCGGGCCTCGGCGCGGAACCGCTCGACGAACTCCGGGTCAGACGAGAACTCGGCCTTGAGCACCTTGACCGCGACGCGGCGGCCCAACCGTGAGTCGACGGCCTCCCACACCTGGCCCATGCCGCCGGTGGCGATCAGCCGCTGCAGCCGATATCGGCCCGAAAGGGTTACTCCAACGCGGGGGCTCATTGCTCGCCTCCCGCTCGTCCCCTGCCCTGCGGGCGTGGGCCCACCGGTCCTCGCGCGTTCCGCGCTGCGATCCTCACTCGCGCTCGCCTTCGGGGGCTCATGCAGCCTCCCGCAATGCCGCGGCGATCGTCGCCCGGCCAATCGGGGCGGCCAGCGCGCCGCCGGTCGCCGAGAGCCGGTTACCACCGTTTTCCACCAGAACCGCGACCGCGACCTTGGGTGCACGCGCGGGCGCGAACGCGATGTACCACGCGTGCGGCGGAGTATTGCGCGGGTCGGTCCCGTGCTCCGCGGTGCCTGTCTTCGATGCGATCTGCACGCCGGCGATGGCTCCCTTCTGCTGCGTCACCTGCTCGGCGTCGACCATCAAGTCAGTAATTGTATCGGCGACCTGCTCGGACACTGCACGGCGCTGTTCGTGCGGCACCGTCGTCGCGATATTGGACAGGTCGGGCCCCTTGAGGCTGTCGACCAGGTACGGCTGCATCGTTATCCCTTTGTTCGCGATGGTGGCGGCTACCAGCGCGTTCTGCAGAGGTGTGAGTGCGACGTCCTTCTGTCCGATGCTGGACATCCCCAGGGCGGCGGCGTCGCTGATCGGGCCCACGGTGGACTCGGCGACCTGCAGCGGAATCGGCTCGGGACTGGTGTCGAGGCCGAAGGCCTGCGCGGTGTCTCTGAGAGCCTCGGCGCCGGTGTCGATGCCCAACTGGACGAACGCGGTGTTGCACGACTTGGCAAATGCGTCGTGCAGCGAGGCTGACGGGCCGTTGCCGCACGTCGCCCCGCCGAAGTTCTCCAGCGTTGCGGTGCTGTCCGGCAAGGAGATTCGGGCCGCCGACGGCAGTTGGATGTCCGGCGTCACGCCACTGCCCAGCGCCGCGGCGGTCGTGATGACCTTGAACGTCGATCCCGGCGGGTAGGTCTCCGATATCGCGCGGTTCAGCAGCGGGTTGCCGGGGTTGTCCCGCAGCTGCTGCCATGCGGCGGCCTGTTCGTTGAGGTCGTGGCTGGCCAACAGATTGGGGTCGTACGACGGCGCCGACGCCATCGCCAGGATCTTTCCCGTCGACGGTTCCAGCGCGACGACGGCGCCGGTGCACGGGCCGTTGCAGCCGTCCTCCATCGCATCCCAGGCCGCCTGCTGCACCCGCGGGTTGATCGTGGTGGCCACGTTGCCGCCGCGCGGATCCCGACCGGTGAAGAAGTCGGCGAGCCGGCGGCCGAACAAGCGCTCGTCGGAGCCGTTGAGGACGGTGTCCTCGGCGCGTTCCAGCCCCGTGCTCGAGAACCGCAACGAATAGAAGCCGGTGACGGGCGCATACGTCATCGGGTTCGGGTACACGCGCAGGAACCGGAATCGGCCGTCGGTCGACACCGAGTAGGCCAGCAGCTGACCGCCCGCCGAGATCTGGCCGCGTTGACGGGAGTACTCGTCGAGCAGCACGCGCTGGTTGCGCGGGTCCGCGCGGAGGCCGTCGGCGGTGAAGACCTGGGTGAGTGTGGCATTGGCCAGCAGCAGCACGATCAACACCATGATCATGACCGAGATGCGGCGCAGTGAGGTGTTCATACGCGCTCGATCACCTCGGTGCTCGCCGACGCGATCGGCGACTTGTTCGGCGGCCGGGTGACGATCGGGCGGCGCGCGGCATGCGAGATCCGCAGCAGGATCGCCAGCAGCACGTAGTTGGCCAGCAGCGACGAGCCGCCGTAGGACAACCACGGCGTCGTCAGCCCCGTCAGGGGGATCAGCTTGGTCACACCGCCGACGACGATGAACAGCTGGATTGCCAGGGTGGAAGCCAACCCCGCGGCCAGCAGCTTGCCGAAGCTGTCGCGCACGGCGATCGCGGTGCGAAGGCCGCGGATGATGACGATCGTGTAGAGCATCAGCACGCCGGCGAGGCCGACGAGCCCGAGCTCCTCGCCGACCGCGGCGATGATGAAGTCCGTCGACGCGGCGGGTACCACGCCAGGCTGACCGTTGCCGAGACCGGTGCCGAAGATGCCGCCGGTGGCGAAGCTGAACAACGACTGCACCATCTGGTAGCCGGCGCCGTCGGGGTCGGCGAACGGGTCGAGCCAGTTCTGCACCCGGGTCCGGACATGGCCGAAAATGTAATATGCCGCAACGCTTCCCGCCGCGAACAGCGCGAGACCGATGACTACCCAACTGAACCGGTTGGTGGCCACGTACACCAGCACCAGAAACGATGCGTAGAGCAGAAGCGACGTGCCGAGGTCCTTTTCGAAGATCATGACGCCGACCGAGAGGATCCACGCCGCCAGCAGCGGCGCGAGGTCGCGGGGCCGGGGCAGGTCCATGCCCAGCACGTGCTTACCGGCGCTGGTGAACACGCTGCGCTTGGACACCAGAACGGCCGCAAAGAAAATGAGCAGCAGGATCTTGGAGAACTCCGCCGGCTGAATTGAGAAGCCCGGCAACTCAATCCAGATCTTGGCTCCGTTCTGCTCCGACATCGACGACGGCAGCACAGCGGGAATCGCCAGCAGTATCAAGCCGCTTACACCGCAGACGTAGCCGTACCGAGCGAGCATCCGGTGGTCGCGCAGAAAGGCCACGACCAACGAGAAGGCGATCACGCCGACCAGCGTCCACAGCATCTGCTGATTGGCGCTCGGACCGCGCAGGCCGCTGGAGGTGACGTCACTCGCGGCGAGGTCCAGACGGTGAATCATCACCAGCCCCAACCCATTCAGCAGCGCGACGACCGGTAGCAGCAGCGGATCGGCGTACGGCGCGAACCGCCGGATCACCAGGTGTGCGCCGCCAAACAGCCCCATGTAGGCCAGCGTGTAGGAGGCCAGGTCCCAGCTCAGGCCCTGCTCCTGGTTGGCCTCGACGATGAGAAGCGCGACGGTGGTGATGACCGTGGCGAACCCCAGCAGAAGCAACTCCGCATTGCGCCGGTTCGGAAGCGGCGGCAATACGGTGACGGGCGGCTGGGGTTGTGTCGTCATGACACGGTCCGGCAGGTCTTGCCCGGTTCGGAGGGCGGCGGCGGCCCGGACAACGTCACGGTGGTCGTCGCCGACGTCATCGACTACGACTACGGGCAGACCCAGCCGATCCTTGCCGGCGCAGTATCGGGTGACGACGACCACGCCGCCCCGCCGAACACCGCGGCCGGTCGTGCGTCAGCGTTCAACCCGCGGCGCAACGAGGCGAAACGCGTTGTGCCGCAACCAGAGGAGGTCACCCGGCCGCCGCGGTCACGGCGCAAGATGCTCATCGCCGCAGCGGTCATCATCTTGATCGTGCTGGCCGGCCTGGCCGTCGGCAGGGAGATCGTCCGCAGCAACTACTACGTCACCCAGCACGACGGCACGGTGTCGATCATGCGCGGCGTGCAGGGTTCCTTTCTCGGCTACCAGCTGCAGGAGCCGTATCTCCTTGGATGCCTGAACGACCGAAATGACCTGTCGCTCATCAGCGCCGGGCAGTCGCGCGACGACCGGTAGCAGCAGCGGATCGGCGTACGGCGCGAACCGCCGGATCACCAGGTGTGCGCCGCCAAACAGCCCCATGTAGGCCAGCGTGTAGGAGGCCAGGTCCCAGCTCAGGCCCTGCTCCTGGTTGGCCTCGACGATGAGAAGCGCGACGGTGGTGATGACCGTGGCGAACCCCAGCAGAAGCAACTCCGCATTGCGCCGGTTCGGAAGCGGCGGCAATACGGTGACGGGCGGCTGGGGTTGTGTCGTCATGACACGGTCCGGCAGGTCTTGCCCGGTTCGGAGGGCGGCGGCGGCAGCGACAACGTCACGGTGGTCGTCGCCGACGTCATCGACTACGACTACGGGCAGACCCAGCCGATC
>LZSH01000037.1 GCA_001665255.1 Mycobacteriaceae bacterium 1482268.1
GAGCGCAAACCCGTTGTCACCACCGAGCACCTTGGACAGCCGGGGACGCACCTCGTCGTAATTGCGGATGGTGCAAAAGATCATGGCCCGGTAGTCGTCGAGCAGCTTGGTCGTTGGCAGCAGATCCTCGGCGGCCCGCACGAAGTACGGCCCGCCGCGTTCGAAGCTCTCGGCGGCCGTATCGCCGAACCCGATGGCGGCCATAAGTGCGGCGTCGATGTTTGCGCTCCGGTCGTACGGCGCCGTGCTGTTGCCCGGCAACCCGTTCATCTATCCCGACAACCTGCCGCGGGTGAACGCGCGCGGCGGCCCTGAGGGGCGACCGGGCTGCTGGCAGAAAGTCACCAAAGACCTGTGGCCGTTCCCCTATCTGGTGATGGACACCGGCTACAGCCTTGCGCCCTATAACCATTTCGGGCTCGCGACGCCTCTGTCGTCGGACTACATCTGGGGCAGGCAGATCGGCGAGAACACAATCAACCCCTAGCCCCTTCTCCGCGAAATGGCATTCCAGCAGGAGAAGTGCGAGAAGGGGCCTGCTGGAATGCCATTTCGCGGGTACTACGGACGCCAGCCGCGCGAAACCAGCGCATCCCAGGCACGGCGCACGATCGCGGCCGGCTGATCTTCCTTGATAACGCGCTGCACGATGAAGCCGAGGCGCTCGATCTTCGGGATCACCCTTAAGTCCTTGACGTACTGCAGGCGGTCTGTGCGGTGCTGATCGCCGTCGTACTCGGATAGGACCTTGAAATCCTCCCAGCCCATGTCGACCGTACGCAGCAACGTCCCGTCGACATCGAATATCGGTATCTGAGTCTTCGGTTTGGGCAGGCCGGCGTCGGCGTAAAGCAGCCGCAGCCACGTTTCTCGTGGCGAGGCGGCTCCGCCGTCGACCAACGGCATGGCCTCCTTGAGTCGTTTCACACCCCGCGCCCCGGCGATATCGCTTGGCCAACATCAACACCTCCTCACCCGCGAAGGGCGCGGCCCGCATCAAGGCATCCATCCGTGCGATCGCTTGCCCTCGCGATTGGTGCCGGCCCAAGTCGAGCGCGGTGCGCGCGACAGTCGTCACGGGAATCCCGTCGACGGCGGTGATCTCGTCGTCGGCGACGCGTTCCTTGCGCGTGATGATGCCGACGGGCGGCCGAGGGCAATCGTGGATCAATTCGATGTCGATGTCCGCATCGACCCAGTCCGCGCCGTGCATTGCTGACGCCGCGACCCCGGTGATGACCGCGCGTCGTTTGGACCACAGCCACGCGCCGATTGCACGGTCGCGGACGGTCATGTGATGACGGCGAGGCGCGTACACATTCGGGTAGAACGGGCGATACCAGCGCGCGAGCGCATGCCGCGTGAGGATGCCAGTGGCTACCGCTTCGGTCCCGACGACTACCTCGCCCACATCGATTGGACGTTCGCCACCGACGCGTGCGCTCCCCTTCTCCGCGAAATGGCATTCCAGCAGGAGAAGTGCGAGAAAGGGTCTGCTGGAATGCCATTTCGCGGAGATTTAGCGGGCCCGCCGCTGCACCACCACCGCGGCAACCGCGCCCGCTTCGTTGACCGCGAGGTGCGCGAGCATCGACGCGGCCAGACTGCCCGACCATTCGTACAGAAGCGCGAAGAGCCAGCCCGCGACGCCGGTGACGAGCACCGTGCCCGCGACCGGTTCGCCCGTACTTCGGGCGTCGGCGATGTGGGACAGTCCGAATGCCAGCGACTGCAGCAGCCGGCCGCGCGTCGGGCCGAACGCGTCGGCGGCCAGCGTCCCCAGCGCCGCGCGGAACGCGGCCTCCTCCGACCACACCGTGCCGATGGGAATTCGCACCACCAGCCAGCCCGACGGCGAAGCGGGCAGGTCGCGCCCGGCCATCGCAGACCGCACGGGCGACGCCCCCGTCGACGCGGCGACGCCAACGACCACCGGTACGGCGACGGCGCACCCGAGCCGCAGCCCAGACCACAGTGGTGGCGGACGCAGACCCAGCGGTGCGCGGGTCACCGCAACGAGGACGGCCCCCAACGCTGCACGAACCAGGGGCTGCACGCGCGCCGGTATCCGCGGATCGATCAGCCCGTTCCAGGCCACCAGCCCGGCCGCGAGCGCCGCCGCACGAAACTGCTTGCGGCGCACTAGTACTCGGGTCCGTCCTTGGCTACGGTCTTCTCCAGGGCATTGCGGATGCGGTCGGTATCCTCGGCGGTCCAACCGTCGGGCGGCGCGACGGCCGCCCAGCCGTCCAATACGTACTCGCCGTAGTTGTGGCCATGGCCGCCGGGGACGGAGCTCGCGTTCGTCATGTCCGCGGCGACCTGCCAGAACGTAATGATCGGATACCAGCGCATCACCGGCGAGCGGTCGCGGCCAGGCGGCTCTCTCAGCCAGTCCGGCCGGTTGAACAACAGATCCTGCGACCACCACACGATGGGGTCCGACGCGTGCTGAAGGAACAGCACACGCGTGCCCTCCCACTCCCCCTCGGCGTCGGCCGCGATCTCGGCGGCGCCGTTGGCCTGGGAGAACCGCACCGTGCGCCCGTTGTCGTAGCGGGGTTGCACCTCAGGTGTTCCCGGATCTCGCCGCACCGTAATGGCCTTCCACAGCGGGCTGGCGTTCGGCGGGCCCACCCACAGCACCGAGGAGAAGCCCATCCGGGAGATGTCGGGCAGCCAATTGAAGGCGCCCTGTCCGGCCATCGAGCCGAGGCTCTCGCCGTAGAGCATCAGCTTGGGCCGCCGGTCGGGCGGCAGCCGCAGCCACCAGTCATGGATCGTGTCGATCATCGCCCGGCCCGACTCCATCGACTTCTGCTGGTCGCCCAAAAACGAAATCCAGCTCGGCAGATAGGAATACTGCGACCCGACCATCGCGGTGTCGCCGTTGTACATGAGCTCCAGAGCACGAGCGGCGACAGGATTTATCCACCCGGTGCCCGTCGTCGGGACGATCACCAGCACCTTGCGGTCGGCGGCGCGGGTGCGGTCCAATTCGCGCACCAGTATGTCGGCGCGCCCCTGATCGGTGTCAGCGGTCTGCAAGCCGGCGTACACCCGGATCGGCTCCTTTGCCGGCGCGCCGTTGAGCCGGCTCAGCTCATCGACATGCGGCCCGCTGGCGACGAAGTTGCGTCCCTGGTAGCCCAGCGTCTCCCAGGCGGCGAAAGACGTTGGGCTGCCGGATCGTTCGGACTGCGGCGGCGCAGTGATGGACTCTCTCGTGGTGGTGTTCTGCGGCTGGAAAAACCGATTGGCGCCCGCCAGGAACCCACGGATCAGCACGCCGTTGATCAACGTAATCGCCAGCACGACGACGATCGCTGTGCCGATGAACAACGCGACCTCGTCGTGCAGATGCCAGCGCCGAATGAAAAACCGGGCCATCGTCTTGATCAAGTCGATGATGACCCGTGCCGTCGAGACGCACAGGCCGGTGACGAGTATCGCGATGAGCAGCGTGCGCAGATAGCCGACGGTGGCGGGGCCCTCCAAGCCCATCTCTTCCGACACCCGTCTCTGCCAGGCCGCTGCTGGAATCAGTATCAGCAGGCTCGCGGCGGTCGAGAACGTCACGGCGGCGGCCTTGGCCCAGTACACCACCCGCTTCGGCGGCGGCCACCAATCTCGGTGACGTAACACAAAGCGCCGCATCATTTTTCCGACGAACACACCGATCCCGTAACCGATGGCGGCGTTGAGTCCGCCGACCAGTCCCTGAAACAGCCAGTCGCGCGGCAGCAGCGACGGCGTCAACGACAGGCAGAAGAAACCCGCTCCGAAGACGATGCCGATGAAGTCCAGCCGCACCAGGCCCCACGCCCACACCAGCAGGGGATGACGTTGCCTGCGCTCGTGATTCGCGGCGACCGCTTCGCCGGTGATGTCCTCGGTCGGAACACTCACCCGAACAACCCGGGCAGCACGCCCTCCGACGTGCTCCGCAACTCCTCCAGCGACACCGTGAACTGACCCTGCACCTCGACGGCGTCACTGCCTTGGTCCACCACCCCGATACGGGTGACCGGTAGACCGCGGGCCTCGCACATTGACCGGAACCTGCTCTCCTCGGTGCGCGGAACGGCAACCAATACCCTGCCCGCCGACTCCGAGAAAAGGAACGAAAACGGGGCGGTGCCCTCTTGCCATCCATCGGGAATGATGATGCGGCAACCCGTTTCGCCGGTCAGCGCCGCTTCCACGACAGCCTGCATCAGGCCGCCCTCCGACAGGTCGTGGGCGGCCGAGACGAGCCCGTCCCGAGATGCCGCGGTCAGCACGTCGGCGAGCAATTGCTCCCGGCGCAGATCGACCTGGGGCGGGCGCCCGCCGAGATGGTCGGCGGTGACCTGCGCCCAGATGGACCCGTCGAACTCGTCGCGTGTGTCACCCAGCAGCAGAAGCGTCTCTCCGGGTTCGGTACCCAGTCCCGTCGGGATGCGTCGGCGAACATCGTCGAGCACACCCAGCACCCCGACGACGGGCGTCGGAAGAATGGCGGTCGTGCCGGTCTGGTTGTAGAAGCTCACGTTGCCACCGGTGACCGGAATGCCAAGGGCGGCACAGCCATCTGCTAGGCCGCGGACGGCCTCGGAGAACTGCCACATGACGCCGGGGTCTTCCGGCGAGCCGAAGTTCAGGCAGTTGGTGACCGCGATCGGGGTGGCACCGGTGACCGCGACGTTGCGGTACGCCTCGGCGAGGGCGAGCTGCGCTCCGGTGTACGGGTCCAGCTGCGTGTAGCGGCCGGACGCGTCGGTGGATACCGCGATGCCGCGTCCGGTGGACTCGTCGACGCGCAGCACTCCGCCGTCGGCGTTCTCGGCCAGCACGGTGTTGCCGCGCACATAGCGGTCGTACTGCTCGGTGATGAACGCGCGGCTGCACAGGTGCGGGCTGCCTACCAGCGCAAGCAAAGTCGCCCGCAACTCGTCGCCGGTTGTCGGGCGCGGTAGCCGCTCGGACGTGTCGGCGTTGAGAGCATCCTGGGTTTCCGGCCGCTGCACGGGCCGCTGGTAGACCGGACCCTCGTGCGCGACCGTGCGGGGCGGCACGTCGACAACGGTCTGCCCGTGCCAGGTGACCTTCAGCCGGTCACCGTCGGTGACCTCGCCGATGACGGTGGCGAGCACCTCCCACTTGCGGCACACCGTCATGAACGCGTCCACGTTCTCGGGTGCGACGACGGCGCACATCCGTTCCTGCGATTCGCTGGACAGGATCTCGGCGGGCGTCATGTTGGCCGCCCGCAGCGGAACCTTGTCCAGTTCGACGGCCATGCCGCCGTCACCGGCAGAGGCGAGTTCCGATGTCGCGCAGGATAATCCGGCACCGCCAAGATCCTGGATGCCGATCACCAGGCCGGCGGCGTACAACTCGAGGCAGCATTCTATGAGCACCTTCTCCATGAAGGGGTCACCGACCTGCACGCTCGGCAGCTTCTTGCGGCCGGCTCCGTCCTCATCACCACCGAAGGTCTCCGATGCCAGCACCGACACCCCGCCGATGCCGTCGAGCCCGGTGCGCGCCCCGAACAGGATGATCTTGTTGCCGGTGCCCGACGCGAACGCCAGATGCAGGTCCTCCTTGCGGAGCACGCCGACACACAGCGCGTTCACCAGCGGGTTGCCGCCGTAGGAGGCGTCGAAGACGGTCTCACCGCCGATGTTGGGCAGACCCAACGAGTTTCCGTATCCACCGATGCCGCGGACCACACCGTCGACGACGCGGCGGGTGTCGGGTGCGTCGGCGGCGCCGAACCGCAACTGGTCCATCACGGCGACCGGACGGGCGCCCATCGCCATGATGTCGCGGACGATTCCGCCGACACCGGTCGCAGCGCCCTGGTACGGCTCCACATACGACGGATGGTTGTGTGACTCGACCTTGAAGGTGACCGCCCAGCCGTCGCCGATGTCGACAACGCCCGCGTTCTCGCCGATGCCGGCCAGCATCGCCGAGCGCATCGTCTCGGTGGTGGTCTCACCGAAATAGCGGAGGTGCACTTTGGACGACTTGTAGCTGCAGTGCTCGCTCCACATCACCGAATACATCGCCAGTTCGGCGTCGGTCGGCCTGCGGCCAAGGATCTCCCGGATGCGCTCGTACTCGTCGTCCTTGAGGCCGAGCTCGCGGAACGGCTGCGGTTGATCGGGAGTGGACGCGGCCCTCTCGACGGTGTCGACCGAATGACTGGGCTCCGAGGTCACCCCGCCAGTCTAGTTTGCGACCTGCAATATCCGCGGGCGGCTGCAGGCGCGCCAAGCCTGCTAAGCACCACAGCCATCACCCGCAACAGCGGCACCACCGTCAACGAGTGCCTTTAGCCGCCCCCCACGCAGAACGCGTTGCCGTCTGGATCGGCCAGCACCACCCACTCGAAGTCGCCGAAGTTTCCCCTGCCGGTTTCGCTGGCACCGAGGTCGACCAACCGCTTGACCTCGGCGTCCATGTCGGCGGCGCTGAAGTCGATATGCACGCGGTTCTTGCCAGGTGTCGGATCTTCGACCTTCTGGAATGCCAGACCAGGCCCTTCCGGCAGCGACACCACAACGAAAAACGGTGGTGCAACAGGGTTTACCTGCCCGTTGAGCGCTTTGGCCCACCAGTCGGCCAGCTTCTCGGGATCGGTCGAATCGAAAGTGATGTTCTCGGTCTTCAGCGCCATGCGCCGACCCTACGTCAGCCCGGTGACAAGAACGCTTGCAGCGCCGCGGAATACGCGGCCACATCACGAGAACCCATCACCTCGCGTGCCGAGTGCATGGCCAGTTGCGCGGCGCCGACGTCCACCGTCGGAATACCGGTGCGCGCCGACGTCATCGGCCCGATCGTCGACCCGCACGGAAGGTCGGCGCGGTGCTCGTAGCGTTGCAGCGGCACCCCGGCCTGCCGGCACGCCAGCTCGAACGCCGCGGCCGTGCGACCGTCGGTGGCGTAGCGCAGATTGGGCTGCACCTTGAGCACCGGGCCCGCGTTCACCTCGATCAGGTGGTACGGCTCGTGACGCTCGGGGTAGTTCGGGTGCGTGGCGTGCGCCATGTCGCCCGACGCCACCATCGAGTCCGGCAACCGGCGCAGGAAGTCTTCGCGGCCGCCGCCCCCCGCGAGCGTGATGCGCTCGAGCACCGTCACCAGCAGTTCGGACTGCGCGCCGTGGCCGGACTGGCTGCCGACCTCTTCGTGGTCGAACAGCGCGAGCACCGGCAGGTAACCCGTCGGCTCCGCCGTGAGGAACGCCTCGAGGCCCGCGTAACACGTGCACAGGTTGTCCAGTCGCGGCGCGCTGAGCAGATCGCCGTCGACCCCGGCCAACGTCGAGGGGGTGAGGTCGTGGGTCATCAGATCGAAGCCGAGCACCTCGTCGGCGTCCACCCCGGCCTGCCCGGCGACGTAGTCGAGGAACGACCGCGGTCGGTCGCCGACGCCCCATACCGCGTTGACGTGGCGCTGTGGGTCCAGCGTGACGGCCTTGCGGTCCTCGGCGAGGTGGATGGCCAGTTGCGGCACCCGCAGAATCGGTTCGTCGATCCGGATCAAGCGGTGCTCGATGCCGTTTGCGTTGCGCATCGACAGCCGGCCGCTGATGCCGAGGTCGCGGTCGAGCCACGAATTCAGCCAGGCCCCGCCGTAGGGCTGCAGGGCGACGACCCGCCAACCGGACACGAACCGGTCCGGATGCTGCTTCACCCGCAGGTTCGGGCTGTCGGTGTGGGCGCCGACCACACGAAACGGCGTGTCTTGCTCGGCTCCTGCCCGCCACGCGACCAGCGATCCGGCACGCACGATGAAGAAGGCGCCGTGCTCCGGCCACGGCGCGCTTTCCGCCAGTTCCCGGAAGCCCGCGTCGCGAAGCCGCGCTGCGACAGTGGCGCACGCATGGAACGGGGACGGCGACGCGTCGATGAACTCGCACAATCCCCGGGCACTTGCTTGCGACATGGTTCACCATCTTCGCCGAAGATCTTGATTTAGGGTTCAACGGTGCCCGCAGTTCTGCCGCAACCGGTCCTGGCGCCCCTGACGCCCGCGGCCGTCTTCCTGGTCGTCACGATCGACGAGGACGGCGAGTCGACCGTCCACGATGCGCTGGCCGACATCTCGGGTCTGGTGCGCGCGATCGGCTTCCGCGACCCGGCGAAGCGGCTGTCGGTGGTCACCTCGATCGGGTCGGACGCGTGGGACCGACTGTTTTCCGGGCCGAGGCCGGCCGAGCTGCACCCGTTCGTCGAGATCCGCAGTGGCCGCCACCATGCCCCCTCGACGCCGGGGGACATCCTGTTCCACATCCGCGCCGAGTCGATGGACGTGTGCTTCGAACTGGCCACCAAGCTCGTCGAGGCGATGGCCGGCGCCGTCACCGTGGTGGACGAGGTGCACGGCTTCAAGTTCTTCGACAACCGCGATTTGATGGGGTTCGTCGACGGCACCGAGAACCCCGACGGGACGCTTGCGATATCGGCCACCCAGATCGGCGACGAGGACCCCGATTTCGCGGGTGGCTGCTATGTGCACGTGCAGAAGTACGTGCACGACATGGCGTCGTGGAATGCGCTGTCGACCGAGGAGCAGGAGCGGGTGATCGGTCGCACCAAGCTCGACGACATCGAGCTCGACGACGCGGTGAAACCGATCAATTCCCATGTCGCGCTAAACGTCATCACCGACGACGACGGGACCGAGCTGAAAATCGTGCGCCACAACATGCCGTTCGGCGAAATCGGCAAGGGCGAATTCGGCACGTATTTCATCGGCTATTCGCGGACCCCCGCAGTCACCGAACGCATGCTGGACAACATGTTCATCGGCGACCCCCCGGGTAACACCGACCGAATACTGGACTTCTCCACGGCGCTGACCGGAAGCATGTTCTTCACCCCCACCGTCGACTTCCTCGATGACCCACCTCCGTTGGCGGATTCGGCGCCCGCGGAGGACGTGGTCGAACCTCCGGCAGTCGGCGTCGTACCCCGTGACGGATCACTGCGCATCGGCAGCCTGAAAGGAACTTGAGTAGATGAACAACCTGTATCGCGATCTGGCTCCGGTCACCGAAGAGGCTTGGGCCGAAATCGAAATGGAGGCGACACGCACGTTCAAGCGCCACATCGCCGGGCGGCGCGTCGTGGATGTGAGCGAGCCGGGCGGACCGGTGACGGCGGCCGTCAGCACGGGGCATCTGCTCGACGTGGCCGCGCCCGGCGACGGGGTTGTCGCACACCTTCGCGAGAGCAGGCCGCTGGTCCGGCTGCGGGTGCCATTCACGTTGTCGCGTACCGACATCGACGACGTCGAGCGCGGGTCGCAGGACTCGGACTGGGATCCGGTCAAAGAGGCCGCGAAGAAGCTGGCGTTCGTCGAGGACCGGGCGATCTTCGAGGGCTACGAGGCCGCCTCGATCGGCGGCATCCGCGCCTGCAGCTCCAACCCCGCACTGGCGCTGCCAAGCGATGCGCGTGAGATTCCCGACGTGATCGCCCAAGCACTGTCGGAGCTGCGGCTGGCCGGTGTCGACGGGCCCTATTCCGTTCTGCTGTCGGCCGATGTGTACACCGCGGTCAGCGAGACCACCGAGCACGGCTATCCGATCCGCGAGCACCTCAACCGGCTCGTCGACGGGGACATCATCTGGGCGCCCGCGATCGACGGCGCGTTCGTATTGTCCACCCGCGGAGGGGATTTCGATCTACAGTTGGGCACCGACGTGTCGATCGGCTACCTGTCGCATGATGCCGAGACCGTGCAGCTGTACCTGCAGGAGACGCTGACGTTCCTGTGCTACACCGCCGAGGCCTCGGTCGCGCTGACGCCGTAGGGACCTCACCGCGAGCGGGCGTGTTTGTACGGCGACACGCCGTCAGCTGCTGCGCAAAAGGGGGCGACCGCGCGGAATAATCCGCCGGCGATCCGCCTTGTTGGGGCATGATCAATTTTGAGGACAGCACGGCTCTGGTCACCGGCGCGACGTCGGGCATCGGCTACGCGATCGCGCGCGAGCTCGCACGCCACGGGGCGGAGGTCATCGTTCACGGGCGCGACGCAGAGCGCGGCGCCAAAGCAGTACAGCAGATCGAAAATGACGGCGGTACAGCACGTTTCATCGCTGCCGACCTCTCGGACGCCGATGATGTGCGCAGACTTGCAGCCGATGCCGGCGCGGTGGACATTCTGGTGAACAACGCCGGTATCTACGAGTTCGGCTCAACCTTCGACACCGACGACAGCGTCTTCGACAACCATCTCGACGTCAATCTGCGCGCCCCGTTCATCCTGGTGCAGACGCTCGTGCCGGGCATGATTGCGCGCGGCAACGGCAGCGTCGTCAACATCAGCACGCTCGTTGCCACCACACCGTCGGCCGATGCGGGCATCTACGGCGCCAGCAAGGCGGCGCTGGACCTGCTGACCAAGCTCTGGGCCGACGAGTTCGGCGCCGCAGGGGTGCGCGTCAACGCCATCGCACCGGGCCCCACCGCGACGGAAGGGACCTCGCAACTCGGCGAGGTCATCGAGGGGCTTGGCCGCACCAGGGCACTGCAGCGGATAGGCGAACCGGACGAGATCGCACGCGCGGTCGCGTTTATCGCCTCACCCGCGGCGAGCTACATCAACGGCGTGGTGCTCCCTGTCGATGGCGGCGCGGTCGCGATCCGCCCGGCGGCCTAGACGCTCGCGAGCACCGCGTCGAGCGCGGAGTAGAACAGCCCGAGCCCGTCGTCGGACGGCCCGGTGAGGGCCTCGGTGGCGTGCTCGGGGTGCGGCATCAATCCGACCACCCGGCCGTTGGCCGACGAGATCCCGGCGATGTCGCGCATCGAGCCGTTGGGGTTGTCGCGGTAGCGGAACACCACGCGGCCGTCGCCCTCGAGCTCGTCCAGCACGGCATCGGTGGCGACGAAGCGGCCCTCGCCGGACTTCAACGGGATCAGCAGATCGGCGCCGGGCTCGAAGCGGGTGGTCCACGCCGAGGTGTTGGACACCACCTCCAGCCAGAGGTCACGGCATACGAAGTGCAGGCCGGCATTGCGGGTCAATGCGCCCGGCAGCAGGCCCGCCTCGCACAACACCTGAAAGCCGTTGCAGATACCCAACACCGGCATTCCGCCGTTCGCCGCGTCGACCACCGACTTCATCACCGGCGCGAATTTCGCGATGGCGCCGCACCGCAGGTAGTCACCGTAGGAGAAGCCGCCGGGGACGATGACGGCATCGACACCCTTGAGGTCGGCGTCGGCGTGCCAGAGGTTCACGGCCTCGGCGCCCGACAGCCGGACCGCCCGCGCCGCGTCGATGTCGTCGAGCGTGCCGGGAAATGTGATGACCCCCACACGTGCGGTCATGATGGCTCCCTACTGACTGACCAGTCCTCGATCACGATGTTCGCCAGCAGCGATTCGGCGATCTCGGCGACAGTTTCGTCGGCGACGCTGTCGTCGACCTCCAGCTCAAACCGCTTGCCCTGCCGTACATCTGATATCCCGTCGTAGCCGAGGCGGCCCAGTGCGCCGACGATCGCCTGACCCTGCGGATCGAGAATTTCGGCCTTCGGCATCACATGCACAACCACCTTTGCCACGCGCTCACTCTACCGGCGGCGACGGGCGGACCGCCTCACCGGCACGAATCGATGTACGCCGTACAAAGCGGGGCGTTCATCGCGTCGAGCACCTGGGCGTCGGCGACCGACGGCCACTCGACGCGTGGCGGGCTGCTGGCCCACATCGCCAGCTCCACAACGGTGCTGTTCGACGGGTTCACCAGCAGGTATTCGTGCAGCACCACTTGACCGGGTAGCACGCCGCTGACAACGGCCGCCATCCGGACGGCGCTGGAGGTGGTGATCGACGGCGACGTCAGCGGGGAGGTCAGCTGACACGAGCGCAAGGCCGCCACGGCCTTGTCGAAGACGGCCGACGCGAGCTGACCACCGCGCCACGTCTCGCCGCGCCAATGCAGAACCTGCACCTGGAGTTGCCACTGCCCGTCGGGCTGCGGGACGGTCGCCCGTGCGGCGACGGCGTAGCTGCGGGGGTCATCGGTCGCTGGGGGCGAGCTGCACGCCTCCTCGAACCGAAAACGGGGGTTGTTGGCGGTGACGGCGACCCCCGCCAGGCCCGGCCAGCGGTACACCGGGTACAGCGGTATCGCCATCGGATCAATCCACGCCGAGCTCGGGATGCGATCGCAGTTCGGCGGGCAGTTCATCGGGGCCGCATACGCAGGGCTGATCGCGCCAGCAAGCGCCAGCCCGCAGGAAGCCAACACCGCTGCCAGCATCAGTCGCATCGCGTACCACCCCTGAGCGCAAAATATAGACATGCAGCTGACGCATTTCGGCCATTCGTGCCTTCTCGCCGAGTTCAAAAACGATTCCGCCACGACCACGGTGCTGTTCGACCCCGGAAACTTCTCGCACGGCTTCGAGGGCATCACGGGTCTGGACGCGATCCTGATCACCCACCAGCATCCCGATCATGCTGACACCGAACGGTTGCCTGCGCTGGTGGACGCCAATCCGCAAGCGGCGCTGTATGCCGACCCGCAGACGGCTTCGCAGCTGGGTGGGCGGTGGAAAGCCGTGCACGTCGGCGACGAATTCACCGTCGGCGCGTTGACCGTTCGCGGCGTCGGCGGTAAGCACGCCGTGATCCATCCGGACATCCCGGTGATCGACAACATCTCCTACCTGATCGGCGACGGCGATCACCCGGCCCGGCTGATGCATCCCGGCGACGCGCTCTTCACGCCGGGCGAACCGGTGGATGTTCTGGCCGCACCCGCGGCCGCACCGTGGATGAAAATCTCTGAGGCCGTTGACTTTCTACGCGCCGTGGCACCCGCGCGCGCGGTGCCGATCCACCAGGCGATCATCGACCCCAACGCCCGCGGCATCTACTACGGCAGGTTGACGGAAATGACCGACACCGATTTCCAAGTCCTCGACGAGGAAAACGGCACCCAGTTCTAGCGCGGGCTAGGCGGTGTCGCGCGCGGCGGCGCGGCCCGCCGCCCGGCCCGAGAAGATGCAGCCGCCTAGGAAGGTGCCCTCCAGTGAGCGGTAGCCGTGCACCCCGCCACCGCCGAAACCCGCCGCCTCGCCCGCGGCATAGAATCCCGGGAACACGGCCCCGTCCGCGCGGAGCACGCGTGAATCGAGATCAGTTTCCAGTCCGCCCAACGATTTCCGGGTCAGGATGTGCAGCTTCACCGCGATCAGCGGTCCGGCCTTCTGGTCGGTCAGCCGGTGCGGAGCGACGACGCGGGTGAAGCGGTCGCCGAGATAGCCGCGCGCCGCGCGGATCGCCGTCACCTGAGTGTCCTTGGTGAACCGGTTGGCGACCTCGCGGTCGCGCGCGGTGACCTCCGCTTCGACCGTGGCATAGTCAAGGGGAACGACGTCGGGCACGGCGTTCATCGCAGATACCAACTCCCGCAACGTCTTTGCGCTGACGAAGTCGACGCCCTTGTCGACGAACGCCTGCACTGGCGCCGGTGCGCCCGGCCGTACCCGCGCGAGCACGTCGCGCACGCTGCGGCCCGTGAGGTCGGGGTTCTGCTCCTGCCCCGACAGCGCGAACTCCTTGGCGATGATCCGGGCGTTCAGCACGAACCAGGTGTAGTCCTGTCCGGTGCGGGCGATGTATTCCAGCGTGCCGAGTGTGTCGAAGCCCGGGTACAGCGGTGCAGGCAGCCGTTTTCCGGTCGCGTCGAGCCACAGCGACG
>LZSH01000038.1 GCA_001665255.1 Mycobacteriaceae bacterium 1482268.1
GCGGGTGCTCATGCGACGCTGCCCGAGCCGGTCGTTCACCGTCGTCGGGGATCTCGCGCAGCGACGGTCGGTCGCCGGCGCGACATCGTGGGCCACGATGCTGGAACCGTACGTGCCCGGGCGCTGGGTGTACCGGTCGCTGTCGGTGAACTACCGCACGCCCGCCGAGATCATGTCGGTGGCCGCCGCGCTGCTCGACGAGTTCGCCCCGGGGGTGCAGCCACCCGAATCGGTGCGCGCGACGGGTGTGCAACCGTGGTCGCGACGGGTCAGCGCCGACGAATTGTCCGCTGCGATTGCGGAATTCGTCGACAGCGAGGCGCGACAGGTTGGCACCAGCATCGTGATCGGGCCCGCCGGTATGCCCGGCACGGTTTCGCCGTCGGAGACGAAGGGCCTGGAGTTCGACGCCGTGCTGGTGGTGGAGCCAGATCGGATCCTGGGCGAAGGCCCGCGGGGTGCGGCCGAGCTGTACGTGGCCCTCACCCGTGCGACACAGCGGCTCGGG
>LZSH01000039.1 GCA_001665255.1 Mycobacteriaceae bacterium 1482268.1
CTGATGCAGGTGATCCGGGCCTGGAGCAACCTCAAGCTCTGGCACGTCCAGTTCAACATCCTCAATCGCGCAACCCTGGTGGCAGCGCAGAAGGACCCGGAAAAGTACCGCGATCTCGTGGTGCGGATCGCGGGCTATTCCGCCTACTTCGTCGACCTGTCACCGGAGCAGCAGGCCGAGATCATCGCTCGCACCGAGGAACACGTTATGTGAACGGCGAGACGGTATATAAGGTATACCGGCACGTACGGCGTCACCTTGACGGTAGCGATACCGGTCATCTGCGTTGCATCCGAGACGCCGCCCCCGACGCCGTCCTGAGTTCGCCGAGTCTCTCGCCCCGAGCAAATCCCGTACGTAATGGATCGATCTAGACATCGAAGACGATGCTGAAAGCGACGCTTACTCCGTGACGAGCACCGGCACATCTTCCTCGATGCGTGATGACGGCGTGGTGGGGCGCGGCGGCAACCGGGTCAAGGGTCTCATCGCGCCCTTCCGTCCGGCTGGCCTTCGAGCCCGCGGCCGCAAAGCCCAGATCCACTGCAATCGGCGTCTTATGCGGCTTCTTCGGTGCGTGCGATGATCTC
>LZSH01000040.1 GCA_001665255.1 Mycobacteriaceae bacterium 1482268.1
GGCCACTCGCACCGACGGGTGGTGCTGCTGATCTATTTGTGGGTGGGCATCGTCGCGCTCGGTGCCGCCAGCACGATGGCCAACAACATGTCCAGTGCGGGCACGAACATGACGGCAACGACCAGGAGGAACGGCGAGAGCAGCGCGAAAACATCGCGGGCGCCGTAGGCGCTCTGCGAGATCGGCCCCGCTGCGGTGGTCGACGCCGCGCCCAGCATCAGCCCGATCAGCATCGAGCCGGAGTCGCCCATGAAAATCCGGGCGCGGTGGAAGTTGTGCGGCAGGAAGCCGAGGCAGGCGCCGGCCAGCACCACAGATATCACCGCGGGCGGGTAGAACAGAACGTCGCCGCCGTGGTCGCGGAGCAATCCGATGGAGAAGATGGTGATCGCCAGCGCGGTGATCAGACCCAGACCCGCAGCCAGGCCGTCGAGTCCGTCGACGAAGTTCATCGCGTTGACGATCGCCACCGTCAACGCAAGGGTCAGAAGGATCGACGACACCTGGTCGAGAACTATGGTGCCGACCCCCCCGAACGGGATGTAGAGCACGCTCCACGCGACTCCCATCGTGACCAGCACGCTGGCTGCGGTGATCTGACCGGCGAACTTGGTGAGCGCATCGAGGCCCCACTTGTCGTCGATCAGGCCGATCGCCATGATCAGACCGCCGGCTACGACGGTGGCGGGCAGACCAGACGAGTAGACGAAGCCACGGGTCAGCGCTGGCAATTGTGAAGCGAGCAGCACGGCTGCCAGTACGCCGACGTACATCGCCAGGCCGCCCATCCGCGGCGTCGGCTGCAGATGCACGTCACGTTCCCGTGGGACGGCCACCGCGCCGACCCGGGTGGCGAGCACACGGACCCAGCCCGTTGCGAAGTACGTGATGATGGCCGCGGTGAGGCCGACCAGCGCCAGCTCGCGCAGCGGCACGCCCGCGCCTCGATCGGAGAGCGCAAGCAGCCCGCCGGCTACGTCGTGCACATCGCCCACCACTGGATGAACCGTACTGGACGAGAATGAGAGCGGCCGGAGCCGTCAGTTCGTCAGTTCGTGGTCGTCAGGCTATCGGCATCGACGCCAAGCACTTCCGCGATCGCTTCAGCGGTCACCGGGCCTTGGCGAAGGATGCGCGGATGTGCGCCGGTGAGGTCGACGATGGTGGAGGCCGCCTGCTGTTGGGACGGGCCGGCGTCGAGGTAGACCGCAACGGCATCGCCCAGCTGGTTGCGGGCCTGCTCGGCGGTGATCGCGGCGGGTTGGCCGGAGATGTTCGCACTGGACACCGCCATCGGGCCGACTTCGCGCAGCACCTCTATTGCAATTGGATGCAGCGGCATCCGCAACATCACGGTGCCCGCAGCGTCTCCGAGATCCCATTGCAGCGACGGCGCCTGCTGGACAACCAGGCTCAACGCACCCGGCCAGAACGCGCGGATCAGTTCCCGCGCCGTGTTGGGCACCGTATAGACCAAACCCTCGATGGTGTGCCAGGACCCGACAAGCACCGGAACAGGCATGTCGCGTCCGCGGCCCTTGGCTGACAGCAGGGCAGCAACCGCGGTGTTGTCGAACGCGTCGGCGCCGATGCCGTACACCGTGTCGGTGGGCAGCACCACGAGACGTCCGCCCTTGACCGCGCTAACGGCAGAAGCGATTCCCGTTGCGCGCGATTCAGCGTCGGAGCAATCGAAGATTTCACTCATGCGGCCCTCGCGCGTGTCGCGGTGACGAATCGGGGTCGGCCGGCCAGGTCGCGGTGAGCCGTCACGCCGACGAACTCCCCTGCGGCGTTGAACGAGCCGACGGTGGCGGCCGATGTGGTGTCGTCATGCTCGACGGCGCAGCAGGCACCAGGCTTCAGCCAGCGGGCTGCCAGCTCCACGATCGCATGGATGACCGTCATGCCGTCCGGGCCACCGAACAATGCGTGCGGCGGATCATGCTCAGCCACTTCGGGCTCCAGAGGAGTGCCGTCGGGAATGTAGGGCGGGTTGGCGACCAGGAGATCGACCTGTCCGTCCAATTCAGGTAGCAGCATGCTGTCGGTGACGTCGCCGCGCACAAGCTCCACCGTCGATCCGGCAACGTTTCGGCGGGCGTAGGTCAGCGCGTCGTCAGAGTCGTCGACGGCGACGATGCGTGCGTCGGGCCAGAATTTCGAAAGACCGAGCGCCAGCGCTGCCGAGCCCGTGCAGAGGTCGACGACCAGCGGCTGCGGCGGTAGCGGTTGCATCGCGGCCCATTCCAGCAGGCCCTCTGTTTCGGGCCGGGGTATGAACACACCGGGCCCCACCGAGACGGTCACCGGCCCGAGTGGTGCGGAACCGACGATGTGCTGCAACGGAATTCGGCGCGCGCGAGCGGCGACCAGATCGGCATAGCGGCGAAAGAATTCGTCGTCGACATCATCGAGAAGAGACAGCCGGCCCCTGGTGGTCCCGGCGGCGAGGGCGGCCAATTCCTCGGCGTCGGCGCGTGGAGCGCCGACACCGGCTTCGGCGAGTTCGGCCGCCGCGAGATCGATCTCGTGCCGCAACCGCGCTGTCGGCGTCAATGTCCGACTCATGCCTGTTGCAGACGCGCTTGCTTGTCGGCGGCCGCCAGCGCATCGAACAGCGCGTCGAGATCACCGTCGAGGACCTGGTCGAGGTTGTGCGCCTTGAAGTTGATCCGGTGGTCAGCGATGCGGTTCTCCGGAAAGTTGTAGGTCCGGATGCGCTCGCTGCGGTCGACCGTGCGGATCTGGCTTGCGCGGTCAGCCGACGCGTCGGCCTGCGCCTGTTCCTCGGCCAGCGCCTGCAGCCGAGCGGCGAGCACCTGCATCGCGCGGATCTTGTTCTGCAGCTGGCTGCGTTCGTTCTGGCAGGTGACCACGATGCCGGTGGGCAAATGCGTGATGCGGACCGCCGAGTCGGTGGTGTTGACGCCCTGACCGCCTTTGCCCGATGACCGGTATACGTCGATGCGCAGGTCGGATTCGTCGATCTGGACTTCTTCGACCTCTTCCGGCTCGGGATAGACCAGGACACCTGCCGCCGAGGTATGCACGCGGCCCTGCGACTCCGTGACCGGCACGCGCTGCACGCGGTGCACGCCGCCTTCGAACTTCAGCCGCGACCAGACGCCGTCGGCCGAATCGCCCTTGCTCCTGATCGACAACGTGGCGTCTTTGTAGCCGCCGAGATCAGACGTCGTCTCGTCGAGCATCGTCACGTTCCACCCGTGCCGTTCGGCGTACCGGATGTACATGCGGGCGAGGTCGGCGGCGAACAGCGCCGACTCCTCGCCACCCTCACCCGACTTCACCTCGAGGACGATGTCGTCCGCGTCGTGCGGATCGCGCGGGGCCAGGAGATCGGTCAGGTGTGTGTCGAGGTCATCGACGGTTTGGGTGAGCTCGTCGACTTCGGATGCGAACGACTCGTCGTCGGCCGCCAGTTCGCGGGCAGCCTCCAAATCGCCGCGGGCCGTCTCCAGCTTGCGGTAGGTCGCCACGATCGGTGCCAGTTGCGCGAACCGCCGACCGACCTTGCGGGCCTTGGCCGCATCGGAGTGCAGTTCGGGATCCGACAGCTGGCGCTCGAGATCGGCGTGCTCGGACAGGATGGCGTCGATCGCCGGCGCAGTGTCCGTCAATTCAGCCTCCTTCCCCGTAACGCAAACCGACGCCCGGCCTGCGCATATGCGACAGATCGGGCGTCGATCGTGAAGCTACTTGTCTGCAGCCTTGCGCTTGCCGTAGCGCTTCTCGAAGCGGGCCACACGACCGCCGCTGTCGAGAATCTTCTGCTTGCCGGTGTAGAAGGGGTGGCACTGCGAGCAGACCTCGACGTGGATCTGTCCGCTCTGCTTGGTGCTGCGAGTGGTGAACGTCGCGCCGCAGCCGCAATGCACCGTCGTCTCGACGTAGTCAGGGTGAATACCCGATTTCATTGGTGTCCTCTTCATTCGTTGGCCGCCGGGTCGCCCGTGCCTTACCTGGAGCTATCGAGCGTGAACCGGAACCGAAGGTCAGCGGACCATTATGCCAGGTCAACCGCCAGCATCCTAAACGCGCCGACGAGGGCAGCTATTCCACCGGCAATCCGGCCCGACGGCCCGCCAGAGTCATGAGGATGTCGCGGATAGGCCCGCGCACCTCGGCGCCCTCGCCGACCTGGAAATCGGCGTCTGTCGCGGTGAATCTCACGTTCGGGAAGCGTTTGCGCGCATGGAACGGAAAACCCATCGACCACACCCGCTCGGCGGCGACCACCGCCGCCGGGATGGGCATCGGACGGTCGATCCCCAGCGGGACGGCGATGTCCTGGCCGTGTACCAGCACGTCCATCAACGGATCGACCACGGCCGCACCCGGTGGCTTGCGGCGAACGCCGACCATGGCCCGCATCGCTGCGGTGATCTCCGTTGGCGTCCTGCGATCTTTCTGAGCCATGCGCTTGACGGCCTTGTTGAACTGGAATCCCGAGCGCAGACCCTCCAGGCCAATGCGCCCCCAGCTCGTCGTCGACTGGGTGATGTGCGCGGCCACCTGCCGCGCCGTCCAGCCTGCGCACAGCGACGGCGTCTCCCACTGATCGGGGGTCAGGGTGTCGAGGAAGTCGGCGAGGTCGGCGCGTTGTTCGTCGATGTAGGCCCAAGTCTGCGCATCGTCCATGCCGCCTCCGATTTAGTAAGCCTTCCTGACGAATATAGACAGGAAACCGTACTAAATCAACCCTATACTCGACGGGTGAGCGACGAACCGCCCTCCGCATTGCTGATGTTCGTTGCGCATCGCGCGGCCGAAGCCCGGGTCATCGAGGCCGTGCGCAGCGCTGGCTTCGAAGACCTGACCCTCGCGCAGAGCCGCATTGCGCAGCGCCTGAATCGCGACGGGATCCGCGTCACCGACCTCGCCGAGCAGGCAGGGGTGACCAAGCAGACCGCGGGCGCGCTCGTCGACGAATTGGCGGCAACAGGTTACGTCACGCGCAAGCCCGACCCCGCCGACGCCCGCGCGCGCCTGGTCGTCCTCACTGACCGGGGTGAAAATCTTTGTGCGGCAGCCGCTTCCGAAATCGCAAAGGTGGAAAGCGAATGGCGGGACCATCTAGGCGTCAGGGCCTACGAGCAGTTGCGTGCGGGGCTGGTCTCGCTGCGCGAGATCACCGATCCGTACCGCTGACGCGCTCGTACCGAGACCCGTCCCGCTTCCAGAGTTGGCCGCCGGGCGGCGTGGTGCCGTAGGTAACGAGCTCTCGCTTGAGGATCTTGTTGGTCGCCGTCGAGGGCAAGTCCTCGGCGACCCAGACGTATCGCGGCCACGCCTTCGGCGACAGGTCGGCCTGGCCGGCCAGGAACTCTTCGAACGCCTCGGGCGTCAAAGTCGCCTCATCGCGCAGCACCATGGCCGCCATCACCTGGTCACCGACGGACTCGTCCGGCACCGGATACACCGCGACGCGGCTGATCTCCTGCAGCCGAATCAGGACTCGCTCGATCGGTGCGGCTGCCAGGTTCTCGCCGTCGACCCGCATCCAGTCGGCCGTGCGGCCCGCGAAGTAGATCCAGCCGTCGGCGTCGCGGTAGGCCAGATCGCCCGACCAGTACATGCCGTGACGTAACCGGTGGTCGGTGGCGGTCGCGTCCTTGTAGTAACCGCGGAACAGGCCGCCGCCATCGGTGTTCACCAGCTCCCCCACCGCGGCATCGCGGTTGAGCAGATCCCCGCTGTCGTCGAACCGCGCGACTTCACACTCCTGCAACGTATCGGGGTCATAGATCGCGACGCCGGGAAAGCCCTTGCCCAGCGATCCCGGCGGACAGCCCTCCTCGCGGGTGATGATGACGGCGTTCTCGGTCGATCCGAAGCCGTCCCACACCGTGCAGTCGAAGCGACGGGAGAACTCGGCGATGTCACGGTCGCTGGCCTCGTTGCCGAATGCGACCCGCAGCGGGTTGTCGCGGTCGTCGGGCCGCTCAGGGGTGGATAGAAGATAGGCGAGCGGCTTGCCGACGTAATTCATGAACGTGACGCCGTAGCGGCGGACGTCGTCGAGGAACCGCGACGTGGAGAAGACCGCGGGAACCATCGCGGCGCCGGACACGACCGCCACCCCCCAGCCCGCGTAGATGGAGTTGGAGTGAAACAGCGGCATCGAGACATAGCAGACATCGGATGGGCCGACCGAATACCGTTGCGCCAGTGAGCTTCCCGAGAAGATCGGCATCATGTGCTGTACCTGCACAGCCTTGGGGTCGCCGCTGGTTCCCGAGGTGAAGATCATGACGAACGTATCGTCGGGACCCACCTCGCGATGCGGCGTCAAGTGTCTCGGTTCTGCCGTGAGCTGCGCCCACTCGTCGCTCGAGGTATCCAGCACGCGAACGCCGGGCAGGTCGAGGCCGTCGAGCAGATGGCGATGCGCGGTGTCGGTGATCAAGAGCTGGCAGTCGACGAGTGCAATGTCGCGGGCCAGACCCTCGCCTCGCCGGGTGTTGTTGATGCAGCACAAGACGTATCCGCCGAGTGCGGCGGCCGCCATCGCCGTCACCATGTCGGGCCCATTGGCCAGCAGCACCCCGATGTGGAGCGGCCGGCCGGGATCGGCGATGTCGATGAGCGCAGCGGCCTGCGTCTGCGCCTCGGCGATGTGCTCGCGCCAGGTCCACGTCCGATTGCCGTACTTGACCGCGACGGTGTCTTGCTCGGACCGCTCACGCAAGAGCTGCTGGAGTGTGTCCGCCATGGCTCACCTCGGTCCGTCGCGCTGAGTGAACAGAATCGCAAATCTGTCTACCATCTCCGGCCTGGTCGATAGTATCCGCCTGCCAGTTGACAGAATGCTCTGATCTCGCCCGGCTGGGCGAGTGAACGACGAGGAGATCACCGAGTGTCGAGCAGCACGGCCGCCAAGACCGTCCGCGATCGGCTGATCGACGCGGCCGAAGTATGTTTGCGCGCCAAAGGAATTCGGTCCACCACGGTGTCGGAGGTCGCCGAGGTGGCGCAGGTGTCGCGCGGTTGGCTGTACCGGCATTTTCCGGACAAGGTGTCGCTGCTGGGTGCCGCAATCGTCCGCCTCAACGAGACCTACTGGTCGGAGGCGCACGCCATGCTGGAGCGCTTCGGCACCCTCGAGGAACAGATGGCCGCCGGTGTCGTCAATGCTCGCACCGCATACGAGGACCCCGGCTCAGTGCTGATGCGGCTCCGCATCGAGGAACCCGAGGAGTTCGCTGCCTGTGCAGGCGCAGGTGTGCAGGGCCTGGTGCCGGATCTGGCCGACTTCTGGCGGCCGTATCTGGTCGCTGCGCAGGAACGCGGCGAGATCCACGCCCGTGCCGACATCGCGGAGGCGTCCGAGTGGGTGGCGCGCGTGCTCATCTCGCTGGCGACGGTGCCCGGCGACACCCTGGACCCCGGCGACGAGGCGCAGGTGCGCAGGCACATACGTCGCTATGTGATGCCCGGCTTCAGAGCAGACCCGGCTTCGTAGCGGCTTGGGCGTGACTGGTTGCGCTGAGCGCAACTCAGCACGCCGAAATCGCTGTCAGTCGGCGTCGTCCATCGAGCCGGGGGCGGTCTTGGAGACCTGCACCAGGAACTCGTAGTTGTTCTTGGTCTTGCGCAGCTGACTCATCAGCAGGTCGATGGCCTGATGCGAATCGAGGCCCGACAGCACGCGGCGCAGCTTGTGCACGATCGCGAACTCGTCCGGCGAGAGCAGCAGCTCGTCTTTGCGGGTGCCGGAGGGGTTGACGTCGACGGCGGGGAACACGCGCCGCTCGGAGATCTTGCGATCGAGCTTGAGCTCGGCGTTGCCGGTGCCCTTGAACTCCTCGAAGATCACCGTGTCACCGGTCGAGCCGGTCTCCACCATCGCGGTGGCGATGATCGTCAGCGATCCGCCGTCTTCGATGTTGCGAGCCGCGCCTAGGAACCGCTTGGGCGGATACAGCGCCGTGGAGTCGACACCGCCGGACAGGATTCGTCCCGACGCCGGCGACGCGTTGTTGTACGCGCGGCCCAGGCGGGTGATCGAGTCGAGCAGCACGACGACGTCCTTGCCCTGTTCGACCAGGCGTTTGGCCCGCTCGATGGCCAGCTCGGCGGCCTGGGTGTGGTCGGACGGCGGGCGGTCGAAGGTGGAGGCGATGACCTCGCCCTTCACCGAGCGCTGCATGTCGGTGACCTCCTCGGGCCGTTCGTCGACGAGGACGACCATGAGGTGGCATTCCGGGTTGTTCTTGGTGATCGCGTTCGCGATGTCCTGCAGGATTGTCGTCTTACCGGCCTTCGGCGGCGACACGATCAGCGCACGCTGACCCTTGCCGATCGGCATGATCAGGTCGATGACGCGAGTGGTGAGCTTCTCGGTCGTGGTCTCGAGCCGCAGCCGCTGGTTGGGGTAGAGCGGGGTCAGCTTGCCGAACTCCGGCCGCTTCTTGGCGTCTTCGACCGAACCGCCGTTGACGGTGTCCAGCCGCACCAGCGGGTTGAACTTCTGCCGCTGGTTGGGCTGCTCGCCGTCCTTGGGCAGGCGGACCGCTCCGGTGACGGCGTCGCCTCGGCGCAGGCCGTTCTTGCGCACCATGTTCATCGACACGTAGACGTCGTTGGGTCCTGCGAGGTAACCCGACGTGCGGACGAACGCGTAGTTGTCGAGCACATCGAGAATGCCCGCGACGGGCTGAACGACGTCGTCCTCACGCAGCTCGGTCTCGCCGCCGCCGTCGCCGCCACCGCGTTCACCGCGGCGCCTGCGATCACGGAAGCGCCGGCCGCGACGGCCCTGCCGACCGTCACCGTCGTCGTCGGTGTTCGAGCCGCGGTTCTGGTCGCCGCCCTGCTGGTCTCCGCCGTCCTGCTTGGCGTCTGCCTTGGTGTCCTGCTGGTTCTTGTTCTTGTCGGACTTCTCGGCGTTCTTGTCCGACTTCTCCGCGGTGGCGCCGTCCTTGTTCTGGTCGCCGGCCTGCTTGTCCTTCTCACCGGGAGCACCGGCGTCGCGGGAGGCGCCGCGCCGCTCACGGCGCTGCGAAGGCTGCTCTGTGCCGGCATCGGCCGACGTGCCGTTCTCAGTCGCGGCGTCGGTCGAGTTCTCGGCGCCCGAAGCGCTGTCGGTACTGCCGGCGGCCTTCTCGCGCTTGTCGGCTTTCGGCGCCTCGCTCGCGTTACCGACCGACTCGCCGCGGCTCTCGCGGATCGCGGCGATCAGCTCGCTCTTACGCATGCCGGAGGCGCCCTTGACGCCCACCGAGTTGGCCAGGGCCCGCAGTTCGGGCAGCACCATGGACGACAGCGACCCCGTCGAGGCGTCCGTGGTTACGTCCGCCTTGGGGGCTGGGTCTGCAGCCGGCGCAGCGCTTGGCGCGTCAGCAGCCGCAGGAGATGAGTCATTCGAGGTCACGGTGTTCGGCAGTTCGGCCTGATCGGGGCTGCCCTCAGCCGTGACGAGGTCCGTTTCAGTCACGGATTTCCTTTCCTTCCCTCGGTGATTACGTCACAGAGGGTTCGTTGCAGCCAGCCGATTGGCCGGCTGCGAAGCTCCCACCGTCACAGCTGCAACGGTGATGGCCGGGATTCGCGGCGATATCGCGAACCGTCGATCCACGAGTGGAAGTCCAAAAAGTGAGTAGTTGTCCTAGTGTCGGCGCAGGTGAGAACCATGCGATTGCTGGACGACAGCGAGAATAACCCGCTTCGTAGCGGGAAGCAAGAAACGCGCTGTGCCTTCTGGGACAGTTGTCAACTCCCAACGGGGACGCCTGACGTCCATCGCACGCCTTCGCCGACGGACATCTCGCTGACGGTGAATCCATTCGCGGCACCAAATTCGAGGGCTTCTGCGGGCAGTTCAGCCTGAGTGCTCAGACCGATAACTGCAGGTCCGGCCCCTGAGAGCACCGCTGCAATGCCACAACGTCGCAACAGGTGCAGATATTCCGCCGAGGCCCGCATCGCGTTCGCCCGGTGGGGTTGGTGCAGCACGTCCTCGGTGGCTTCCATCAGCAGGTCGGGCCGCTCGGTGAGGGCCACGACCAGCAGCGCAGCCCTGCTCACGTTGAACCGGGCGTCGGAGTGGCTGACGGAGCGGGGCAGCAGCACCCGTGTCTCGGCGGTGAGCGAGCGCTGCTCGGGGATCGCAGGGAACAGTCGGATGTCGGGGTGGATCCGCAATGGCGTGGCCGCGTAGCGCGGACCGGTTGCTCCGGTCGATGACCACGACACCACCCCGCCGCCCATGACCGCGGCCGCGGCGTTGTCGGGATGCCCCTCGAACTCCGATGCGCGCTGAACGAGTTCCGCTTCCGACATCGGGTTCAGACCTGCCTGGGCGACAAGGCCGTTGACGGCCGCCAAGCCGCCCACAACCGCAGCGGCAGACGAGCCGAGCCCGCGTGACTGCGGAATGCTGTTGCGACAGCGGATATTCAAACCTGCGACAGCGGAACCGACGGCGCGCAGACCGTGGTGTATCGCCCGCACCACGAGGTGCGTCGAGTCCAGCGGTACCTGACCGGCGCCCTGCCCCTCGACTTCGACACTGAGGCCGGATTCCGTTGTCTCGACGTGGATTTCGTCGTACAGGCTCAGCGCCAGCCCGAGGCTGTCGAAGCCTGGGCCGAGGTTCGCGCTCGATGCCGCGACGACACTGGTCGCTGTCAGTCCCGCTGGCAGGGTTTGTGTCACGGGGCGATTCTCCGTCAGCCCAGTCCGAGTTCTGCGACGACGACACCGGCGTCCACCGGAACCGGCGTGACCGTTGGCATGTCCTTGAGCGCGGTGTCGGGATCCTTCAGGCCGTTGCCCGTCACCGTGCACACCACCGTCGACCCCTTCGGCACCCAGCCGTCTTCGACGGATTTGAGCAGGCCCGCGACGCTGGCCGCCGACGCCGGCTCGACGAACACGCCCTCGCTGGCTGCAATCAGGTGATAGGCCTCGAGGATTTCCTCGTCGGTCGCAGCGAGGAAGCGCCCGCCCGACTGCTGCTGGGCCTCGACCGCCGAGGTCCAGGAGGCGGGCGCACCGATCCGGATGGCGGTGGCGATGGTCTCCGGGTTCTTGACCGGCTCACCGAGAACCAGCGGCGCGGCACCGGCGGCCTGGGTGCCGAGCATGCGCGGCAGCCGGTCGGACAGCCCGTCGCGGTGGTATTCGGTATAGCCCTTCCAGTACGCGGTGATGTTGCCCGCGTTGCCGACCGGCAGGGCATGGACGTCGGGGGCGGTGCCCAGCGCGTCGACGATTTCGAAGGCCGCGGTCTTCTGCCCCTCGATGCGGTACGGATTGATCGAGTTCACCAGGGCGATCGTCGGATAGTCGGTGGCGAGCTTGCGCGCCAGTTCCAGGCAGTCGTCGAAGTTGCCGTCGATCTGCAGGATCTTGGCGCCGTGCACAACGGCTTGAGCGAGCTTGCCCATCGCGATCTTGCCCTGCGGGATCAGCACCGCGCAGGTAATGCCCGCACGCGCGGCGTAGGCGGCGGCCGAGGCCGAGGTGTTGCCGGTGGACGCGCACAGCACGGCTTCCTGCCCACGGGCCACCGATTCGGTGACGGCCACGGTCATGCCGCGGTCCTTGAACGACCCTGTCGGGTTGAGGCCTTCGACTTTGAGATGCACCGTGCAGCCGGTGCGTTCGGATAATCGCTTGGCGTGGATCAGCGGCGTACCGCCTTCCAGCAACGTGATCGGCGTCCAGGTGTCGTCGACCGGGAGCCGGTCGCGGTAGGCAGCGATCAGTCCGGGCCAGGGCGTGTGCACGGCCTCTGCCCGAGCGGAACTCATTCGCTCGTTCCCTCGAGTCGAAGCACGCTTGTCACTTCCTGCACGACATCGAGGTCGCCGAGCGCCGCCACGGTCTCTGACAGCGCCGCGTCGGTGGCCTCATGGGTGACCACCACGATCCGCGCACCGCAGCGCTGGCCGCCTTCGTCGACCACACCCTCCTGGCGCACCTCGGCGATGCTCACTTCGCGCTTGCCGAATTCGGCTGCGACGGTGGCCAATACGCCGGGCCGGTCGGCGACGTTCATGCTGACGTAGTAGCGGGTGGGGATGAACCCGATCGGCGAGATGGGGAGCTTGGCGTACTTCGATTCGCGCGGGCCACGGCCGCCCTGCACACGGTTGCGCGCGGCCATCACCAGATCACCCATCACCGCCGACGCCGTCGGCGCTCCACCGGCACCCTGCCCGTAGAACATCAGCCGGCCGGCTGCTTCTGCCTCGACGACGACCGCGTTGAACGCGCCGTTGACGGCGGCCAGGGGATGCGTCAACGGCACCAGCGCGGGATAGACCCGGGCCGAGACCCGTTGCTGGCCTTCGTCATTGGTCAGCCGCTCGCAGATGGACAGCAGCTTGATGGTGCATCCGAGTGCGCGCGCGGTTTCGAAGTCGGCGGACGTCACCTTCGTGATGCCCTCGCGGTAGACGTCGTCGGCGGTCACCCTGGTGTGGAAGGCAATGGAGGCCAAGATCGCGGCTTTGGCCGCCGCGTCGTATCCCTCGACGTCGGCGGTCGGGTCGGCCTCTGCATAGCCCAGTGCACTCGCATCGGCCAGTGCCGAGTCGTAATCCGCTCCGGTAGTGGCCATCTCGGAAAGGATGTAGTTCGTTGTGCCGTTGACGATGCCGGCCACCCGCAACACCGTGTCGCCGGCGAGGGACTGGGTGAGCGGGCGGATCACCGGGATGGCGCCGGCGACGGCGGCCTCGAAGTACAGGTCGACGCGGGCGTGCTCGGCGGCTTGGGCCAACTCGCCGGTCGACTGCGCCATCAATGCCTTGTTGGCGGTGACGACAGATTTGCCCTTCTCCAGAGCCGACAGGATCGCCTTGCGCGCCGGTTCGACGGGCCCCATCAGTTCGACGACGACGTCGACGTCGTCGCGGGACACCAGTTCCTCGATGTCGTTGGTGAGCATGTCGATCGGCACACCGCGGTCGTCGGCCACCCGGCGTACGCCGACGCCGCGCAGCAGCAGCGGCGCACCGATGCGCGCGGTCAGGTCTGCCGCATCCTCCTCGATGATGCGCACCACTTCACTGCCAACGTTGCCCAATCCCAATACCGCGACGCCTACTGGCTTTTCGTTCATATCCTCCCCTACCTCACTTCCAGACTGAGCAGATCGTCGACCGTCTCCCGGCGCAGGATCAGGCGTGCCCGCCCGTCGCGCACGGCCACCACGGCGGGACGGCCGATCAGGTTGTATCGACTCGACATGGAGTAGCAGTACGCACCCGTCGCTGCTACACCGAGCAGGTCGCCCGGCTGGACGTCATCGGAAACCCAGGCATCGCGCACCACGATATCGCCGCTTTCGCAGTGCTTGCCGACGACGCGCCCCAGGGTCGGTGCGGCCGCACTGCTTCTCGAGATCAGGCGCACGTCGTATTCGGCTCCGTAAAGCGACGTCCTGATGTTGTCGCTCATGCCGCCGTCCACGCTGACGTAGCGGCGGTGGGCGGTCGAACTGACCGCGACGTCTTTGACGGTGCCGACGCGGTACAGGGTGATGGTGCCCGGCCCCGCGATGGCGCGTCCCGGCTCCACCACCAGCCGGGGGGTAGGCAGGCCGACGGCGGCCGACTCGTTGTGCACGATGGCGCTGAGCTTGGCCGCCAGATCAGCGACGGGCGGCGGGTCATCGTTGGGCAGATACGAAATGCCAAGTCCCCCACCGAGGTCGACGGTGGCGATCTGTGCGGTCTTGTCGACTCCGAACTCCGCGACGACATCGCGCAGCAGGCCGATCACCCGGTGGGCGGCGATCTCGAATCCTGCGACGTCGAAGATCTGCGAGCCGATGTGGCTGTGCAGGCCGACCAGTCGCAGATGGTCCGTCTCGAAGACCCGGCGCACAGCGTCCATCGCAGCGCCACTGGCCAGCGACAGGCCGAATTTCTGGTCTTCGTGCGCGGTGGAGATGAACTCATGGGTGTGCGCCTCGACGCCGACGGTCACGCGCACCAGTACGTTCTGCACAACGCCTGCTGCGCAGGCGATCTCGTCCAGGCGGTCGATCTCGATCATCGAGTCGACCACGATGTGACCGACGCCGGCTTTCGCGGCGGCGGACAGCTCGTCGATGGATTTGTTGTTGCCATGCAGGGCAATTCGCTCCGCGGGGAAGCCGGCATGGAGTGCGACGGCGAGTTCGCCGCCGCTGGCGACATCCAGCGACAAGCCTTCCTCGTTGACCCAGCACGCGATCTCCGTGCAGAGGAACGCCTTGGCCGCATAGCGGACGTTCTGGCCGCCGCCGAACGCGGCGGCGATCTCGCGGCAGCGTGACCGGAAGTCGTCCTCATCGATGATGAAAACGGGTGTGCCGAACTCGTCGGCGATGTCGGTCACCTTGACACCCGCGATCGACACCACGCCCGTGTCATCTCGAACGGCGTTGCGCGGCCAGACATTCGGCGCCAGTGACAGCAGCTGGTCCGCCGATTGTGGCCGCGGAGGGGCAGCGCCGTGATGGATCTCTTCGGCGTGCCGCGGACCGGCGGGGTGGGCGTTCACATGCGCTCCGGTGCGGTGACGCCGAGGATGCCGAGGCCGTTTGCGATGACCTGGCGAGTGGCCTGGCACAGCGCCAGGCGTGCGGTGTGCAGGTCGGTGGGTTCCTCGTCCCCTTGCGGCAGCACGCGGCAAGAGTCGTAGAACCGGTGGTAGTCACCGGCCAGGTCTTCCAGGTAGCGCGAAACCCGGTGCGGCTCCCGAAGCGCGGCAGCGGTTTTCAGCACGCGGGGGAACTCGCCGATGTTGCGGATCAGCGTGCCCTCCTTGTCGTGCGTGAGCAGCTCGAGGTGCGAGGTGTCCGGGGTCAGGCCGAGCTCGGCGGCGTTACGGGCCAGCGCGGACAGCCGGGCGTGCGCGTATTGCACGTAATAGACCGGGTTTTCGTTGGACGCCGACGACCACAGCGCCAGATCGATGTCGATCGGGGTGTCGACCGACGACCGGATCAGCGAGTACCGGGCGGCGTCGACACCGATGGCTTCGACGAGATCGTCAAGCGTGATGACCGTGCCCGCGCGCTTGCTCATCCGGATCGGCTGGCCGTCACGAACCAGATTGACCATCTGGCCAATCAGCACCTCGACGGTCGCCGGATCCTCGCCGAGGGAAGAGGCGACTGCCTTGAGCCGGGCGATGTAGCCGTGATGGTCGGCACCGAGCATGTAGATGCACAGGTCGGCGCCGCGCTCTCGCTTGTCGAGGTAGTAGGCGATGTCGGCGGCGACATAGGCCGGCGCACCGTCGCTCTTGATGACGACGCGGTCCTTGTCGTCACCGAAGTCGGTGGTGCGCAGCCAGACTGCGCCGTCCTTCTCGTAGATGCTGCCCGCCTCGCGCAGCCTGGAGATGGCGTGGTCGACACGGCCGCTGGTGTGCATCGAGTCTTCGTGGGTGTAGACGTCGAAGTCGGTGCCGAAGTCGTGCAGCGACTGCTTGATGTGGGTGAACATCAGGTCGACGCCGATGGCGCGGAAGGTCTCCCGCATCTCGGCTTCCGGCAGGCTCAGTGCGTCGGGTTCCTTGGCGAGTACCTGGGCCGCGATGTCCTTGATGTAGTCGCCCGCATAGCCGTCGTCGGGGGTCGGTTCGCCTTTCGCGGCGGCGATCAACGAATTGGTGAACCGGTCGATCTGCGCGCCGTGGTCGTTGAAGTAGTACTCCCGCACCACCGCAGCGCCCTGCGTGGACAGCAGCCGTCCAAGGGCGTCGCCCACTGCCGCCCAGCGGGTGCCGCCGATGTGGATCGGCCCCGTCGGATTGGCGGAGACGAACTCGAGGTTGATGTTGTGGCCACGGAGCCCATCGGAATGGCCGTAAGTCTCTCCGGCGTCGACGACGTTGTTGACGATGACGCCCTGGGCGCTGGCATCGAGCCGGAGGTTGACGAAGCCGGGCCCGGCCACCTCGGCTGAGGCGATGCCGTCGGTTTCGCCGAGGGCCGAGGCCAGCCATCCGGCCAGCTCACGCGGGTCGGCGCCGACCTTCTTGCCGAGCTGCAGGGCCAGGTTGGTGGCGTAGTCGCCATGGTCGGGATTGCGCGGACGCTCGACAGTGACCGTCGCAGGCAGCGCCGATGCGTCCAGGTCATGCTCGGCCAGGACCGCGGCGGCGACGGTCTTGAGCAGCTCGGCCAGGTCGGCGGGGGTCACGAGGTCCCATCCTATGGTCTGGGGTGGTCAGGCCCCGAATCGATAAACCGCGGCGTGGATGCGCTAGTCTGGCCACGCCCATCGGCGCAGTTAGTTCACTACGCGCCCCCGTAGCTCAGGGGATAGAGCGTCTGCCTCCGGAGCAGAAGGCCGCAGGTTCGAATCCTGCCGGGGGCACCAGGTGTTTGCGCAGCTCAGCGCGTGTTTTCGGGTTTCGGCGGCCCTCGGTCGTGCTATCTAGGTGCGATCCTCGCCCGTCATTCACCAGCACTTACCAGCACTCCGGCGGCTGTCCACCGGGTGCCGCGCCCGCTGTCTAGTCGTCGGCACCCGGCAAACCTGGCGGCGGCTGACGGTAGGCGAGGTGCTCGGCCATGCGGTCAGCGAGGAGCTGGCCGTCCGCCCCCCCGATGCAGTGGCTCGCGGACACGCGCGTATCACTGCCCGAGTATCCAGTTAATCATTCGCCCAAAGGCGGATACGACCGCCGACAAAATCGAATGCTCTGACACCTTAGATACGGACACGGCTACGAGTGCGATGGCGAGCGATGCCGCAGATATGCGGCGGGCGGTCCGCGATATCCGCAAGGCTTGCATTGATGAATTCAGGGAAGCTGCTTCGGACAGCACATCTCGCAAATTCTTATCATCAGACCGCAATTGCTTCAGCATCTCGGCTTGATCTTCGGCCATGCGCGCGTTCGTGTTTCGCGGCGCTCGCACACGACCGAAACCCCTTGCTTCGAGCCTCCTCAACCGGGGCGTGGTCGTCTGTATGAACGGCGCATCGTATGTGTCGTGGTAGAGACGTTTGTTAAACGCCACAATGTCTCGCTCAATGCTGCCGATATTCAAGCTCAATGCCAGTAGGTCGGTTCGCAAACCCTCAAGGTTCTTCATTCGAAAGCGCCCATGCTGCTGTCGAGCTTGATCCCGCATGTGCGCGTACTGAATGTGAAAGGTAGACAACAGCTCTGAGATCGACAAGCGAAGGAGATAGCTTTGGAGTGCCTCACCGGCATAGGCGACCAGCGCCCAATCATCGACGTGCCCGTACTTCTGCATACGGGGCCGCGCCTGGTCGATGACTTCCTGACGCTCGCCCCACAACGCCCACGTCCGTGCGCCGTTCACATAACTACCGATTCCGCGCTCGGCTCTTTCGAGATTCATCGCCGGAAGTTCCGACGAGGCGAGAGTGAAGGAACGCTCGGTCAACCCGATGGCGCGATAGGCGTCGCCGTGTAAACGATCTTCTGTATCAATTTGTGCAACAGTACGTTTCGTGAAGAGTAAAAGGTCTATCAGCGGTTGTGGCTCACCGTTGACAGCAAAGAAGCCTGGGCAGACGTCGGCCAGCCATCGGCGTGCTGCGTCATGCAACTCTTGGCGGGCGAGCTGCGTGCGCCGCATTGCAACCTCTGGAATCGTTTGGGGCAACGGTCTTCGTAAATCCTTCCCACACAGCAGCTCTGGTTGATGGTCGCGTTGCCAAACTCGGTCGATACAACGGGTCGCTTCCTCCGTCACATGGAACGTCGCCGCAACCGCCGTGATGCTCTCCCCGATCTGCACAGCCCGCAGAGCGATCGCGTCAAACTGACAAGGGAGCTTGGTAATCCGCGCATCGGGATCACCTGCCCAGGCTTTCAAGTTGGCGAAGCCGCCAAGTTTCCACCAGTCGTACCCTCTGCCGGACCGCGCCAGCGCCAACAGGTCAATGTCAGTTCGGGCATAACCCAACGGATCGAGCCAGTTCTGCCGATTTATCGCCTCGGTCAGCCGGTGTGACTCGCTCGGCGGGAACAGCTCAACGATGAAAAGCCCCGGCACTCTGACGTGTTCGCCTCGGGGAACGGTGAATTCATGGATAGCTCGCCAGGTGGGGTCTCGTGAATCCTTATTGGCGACGTGCCAGCGATGGTCGTCTCGCGCCAGCACCAAGGCAATTACTTTGTCCAGTCGATTCGTGACCCACAAAGGTGCCCGGTATCCAAACCCTGAATAGCGCACACGGTGGAGGGTTTTGTAGAAGCGCGGATGGCCGGATCGTGTCGGCTGTGACTGGGCGGCTTGCTGCTCCGTCGTCGCGGTGTCAGCGGTCTGGGCAGGGTCACTGCCTCCATCGCCCGGCGTCTCGCCTGTTGATCCATTCAGGCCGCCCATGCAGACGCCCAGCGTTGTGCGGCGAGCGCCCCGTTCGGATCGGCATTACCCACCGTCCGAGGCTATCGCCACCGCACAGGGGCAGATGCGCAGAACACCAGAATCCCCGCATGCGGCGGAGGCGCTGGCTGGGCGGCGGGCGGTGGCCAGGGTGTCGCAGCACAGCCAGCGCCAGCACAGCGGCCCCGGTCTCTGGCGTCATTGACCCCTCCTGTGGGTGGGGTAGTGCATCATCATGACCATGCCGTCTATACCCGCCCCCGTGGAGCCATCTGTGCTCCGCTGGGCACGCGAGTCGTGCGGGCTGACCACTTTGGCGGCAGCCCGCAAGCTCGGCCTGGCCGAGGACCGGGTGCAGGCATGGGAAGCGGGCACGAAGGTGCCTACCATCGCGCAACTGCGCAAGGCCGCAGAGGTCTACAAGCGCTCGCTGGCGGTGTTCTTCCTCTCCGCGCCGCCGGAGGGGTTCGACACCCTTCGGGACTTTCGGCGAATCGACGGTGCCGAGGCCGCACACTGGTCGCCGGAATTGCATGAGGAGTTCCGGCGAGCGCACACACAGCGCGACTTTGCGCTTGAGTTGGCCGAGACCGAGGAGCGGGAGCAACCCGACGCCTGGCGCATCCCCGTGTCCGCTGACGACAGCGACACCGAGATCGCGGCCCGCATCCGTGCGGCCCTAATCGAGGTCGGCCCCCTGACCATCCCGCCTGCCACGCCTAATCCCTACGAGCATCTGAACGCTTGGGTGTCGGCCATCGAGGCGTCCGGCGTTCTGGTGTTGGCGACACGCGGCGGCAAGGTGACCGTGGACGAGATGCGCGCCATGTCGCTGTATTTCGACGTGCTGCCGGTGATTGTGCTCAACGGCAGCGACTACCCCCGGCCCCGCCTGTTCTCGCTGCTGCACGAGTTCGCTCACCTGGTGCTGCACACCGAGGGCCTGTGCGATGTGGTGACCGACGATCGGCCACGCACCGCCGACCGTGCGCTAGAGGCGCGGTGCAACGCCATCGCCGCTGCGGTGTTGATGCCCGCCGCCGAGGTGCGCGTAAGGCCGGAAGTTATTGCACGCAAGGACATTCCAGCGTCGTGGGACTACGAGACGTTGCGCCCGGTCGCGGCGCAGTTCGGTGTGAGCGCCGAGGCGTTTCTGCGGCGGCTGAGCACGCTCGGCCTGGTGCCGCTCAACCTCTACCGGCAGCGCCGCGCTGAGTTCATCGCCGCCCAAGACGACGAAGCCGACCGCAGTCGGGCTGGCGGCGGGAACTGGTACCGAAGTGCGGTGCGCGACCTCGGCAAGGCATATGTGCGTGCGGTCACCGACGCCCACCGCCGCCGCGTCATCGACAGCAACACCGCTGCGATTTATTTGGACGCCAAGGTGAGCCAGATTCCCCGCCTGGCTGAGTCCGCCGAGTTGCGGAGCGTGGTTTGACCGACGTGCTCTATTCATTCGACACCAGCGCCATCCTCAACGGGCGGCGCGACCTCTTCCGGCCCACGGTGTTTCGCACTTTGTGGGCGCAGATTGAGGACGCAATCGCTGGCGGTCAGATCAGGGCTGTGGACGAGGTGCAGCGCGAACTGGCTCGGCGTGACGACGACGCGCGGCAGTGGGCCGACGCGCAGCCGGGCCTGTTTGTTCCGCTGGACCTTCCGATACAGCAGAGCGCCACGCAGGTGCTTAGCATGCATCCCCGGCTAGTCGGCCAGGGCGGCAGGCGCAGCGCCGCCGACCCGTTCGTGATCGCGCTGGCGATGGTCAACAACGGCACTGTGGTGACCGACGAGCACGCGACAGGGAACGTGAACAGGCCGCACATCCCCGATGTGTGTGGCGATCTCGGCGTGTCGTGCCTCAACCTCATGGAGTACATCGAGGCTCAAGGCTGGACGTTCTAAATCCCCGGTGGCGCTTAGTGTTAGCGCGGATCGCTGGCACTGTCGGGATGCCCGACACTAGAGCACCGAGGGGGCCTGGCAGCCACAGGCAGGAACCAAGGCAGGCCCGTTCGCGGCGCAGCGGGCCGCTCAGCCCCGAGAATCGGCCTCGTCGGCTGGCTCGCCGAATGGCTCGGCCGCTTCGGCCACGGCTGCCACGTCGGCCAGGCCGTCATTGCCGAAGCGTTGTCTGCGCCCGGCCCCGCGGCCCTGAGCCGAATGGCATCGACATACTGGGCTGGTGCCTGAAAACATGCCGCCAATCTGTGTCGATCTAGAACAGACACAACGCAGGATCGCGCTGCTCCGGCAATACGAGCGGCGATACCTTCTTCGTGAAGGTGAGTTCATCTGCGAGCACTACAGCGCCTGCGCGGCATCGGTGCCGGCCTACCACGATTTCCGGGAAGGGACGATGAGCCACGTCGGACACGGCTTTGACCTGCGTCTCGGCGACAAACCCCTTCGCGTCGTGGTTGTCGGACAGGAGTCTGGCTATGACAAGAATCGCTCCGAGTTCAGGCGACGCGTGACGGTGGAAGCTCGGTATAGACAGATTTACGAATTGTCCGGTCTGAAAAGCCGCTACTCCGCAACGCCGGGGTACGAGACGCGAAATCGGCACATGAAGGGCACAACTTCTGCGCTTCGGTTGATCTTCGGCAAAGGGCTCGGCCCTGACTATGGAGGCGAGTGGGTTTCGCCCGCGAATGGCGAACCGTTTCACATCTTCGACGGCTTTGCGCTCGTCAATCGGTTGCTGTGTTACGCCGGACTCCCAGAGGGCAGCAATGGGTAAGCGACCGGCGACATGCTAGACAACTGCCGCGAGCACTTTCTGCTGACGCTCATGATCCTCGAACCCACCCTTTTGATTCTTCAAGGCGACAAAGCTGCGAAGTGGACGAAGACGTTTCTGACTGACGTTCACACATTCAGCCCATACCTTTCCGAGGGTTACTTGGGCGAAGTTCGGACGGTTGTCTGCGCGTTCTATCACCCCTCTGCACAGCGACCAGACCAGCGGTGGGATCACCCGAAGGCTCCGTACCTCACCGAAGTTGTCGAACCAACCTTGCGCGAAGCCGTACGCCTGATCTAGACCAAATGCGCACGAACCCGGCAGGAGCAATAACTGCCACCGGATTAGGCCACTATCCGCAGATCAACGGCATAGTTAGCAGATGTTTGTCGGATCGTTGCCCGATGCGTCGGATTGTGATGATCTGCAATCCATTTGTGCCTCACCACTTTTCGCGTCAGTCTCGATCCGCCTAGTTCACGGCGTCAGACTGCAGCTCGGCGTGGCTGCGCGTGAACGGAGTATTGTCTGCGGTCGGTTGTACCCGTTGTCGGTTTCGGTCGCAAGCACCGACAGCGCCGCCGCGCGATCTCGTGCGGCTGTGGCCTACGAGCGACAGCCCGGCAGCCACTTGGAACCGCCGGGGCCGCTGCTACTTGGTGGCCAGTTCGCTTAGCGCCGCAGCCACTTCGGCATCACGGTCGCTCACCAGACCTTGATAGATCAGGCTGGCCTTGACGGTTGAATGCCCGAGCCGCGCCATGGTCTCGCGCAACAATCCGACCCGCGATGCCATCGGCCCGGCGCTGCACGAGATTGGCCGCGACGAACTGCGCATCCATGACCTCCGGCACTTCGCGGGGCCGATGGCATCGCGAAACACCTTGTTTTTCAGATGGCAGCCGCCGCGAGCTGGTGCGAAAACCAAAGCATCGCGGTCCTTTTCGCAGAACACGTCCAAGTGGTGCTTGAGGTCGGCGCGGATATGGGGCGGCACCACGACAGCGCGACCCTTGCCGCCCTTCGGTGTGTCTATCTGGCAGCCCTTGCGATGTGTCGCGCCTCGCCGGATATAGACAACCTCGGCGTCATTCTCGATGTCCTTGCGGCGCAGCTCGATTGCCTCGCCAAACCGCAACCCGCACCACGCACTCACCAGCACCATGGCCTTGTATCGCTCCGGCACCCGGCTGGCCAGGTCGACCAGCTCCGCGACGCCCAGCACGAGAGGCTGACGCTTGGCCGGTGCGTTCATCACGCCCTTGATGTGACACGGGTTGCTGTCTATGTGCCCGTCGGTTACGGCAGTGGCCAAGATCGAGTGAAGCAAGCCGTACACCTGCGAGTTACGCCGAGAGTGCTTGGTGCCGAGCGCGGCGAACCATGCCCGCACGGTCTCGGGCGTGATCGACCTGAGTACACGGTGGCCCAGCGTCGGCTTGATGTGCGCCTTCCACTGGCTCTCGTAGAGCTGGCGCGTGCGCGGCTTCAGGTTGCGCTCCGCAATACACCGGGTTGCGTACTCGGAGAGCGTCAGCACCGGAGCTGACAGCTTCGCTGCCCGCTCTGCCGGTGGCGTCCACAGCTCGCGGCTCGTTGGCAACATCAGGTCACGCTCACCGGCCAGCCAGCCCTCGGCGGCGATGCGGCCCGCCCTGGTGCCGGGAAACGTCATCGGCGCGGTGTGCCGTCGCTTGTCCGGCCCCCGATGTAGCTGGCTTGCAGATTGCCAGACGGAAGGCGCCGTATGTGACCCCAGCCGCGAGCGAAGTCTTTGCCTGCCATCCTGTGCCCTCGTGCCGGGGTTGCCGTGCGATCTTCGTGCGATCCTACGCCAGCATTCGCCAGCGCTTGCCAGCGCTCTAGCGAGCCGGGTACGCGGCGTTTATGCAGCTAGTAGCAAATAGTCCGGTCAGGCAACCTCGCAGCGTTGGGCATACCGGGAGGTTCGAATCCTGCCGGGGGCACCCCTTGAAATTGCCCGTCCGACCCCCATGCCTGGGGCTACTACTCCTTTGCTGCAACCGAGCCAACCGTGGCCTGTACACGTGGCTATTGGTGCCGGTCGCAAAGACATAACCAGCCGCTTTCTCCGCGATTGGGGCAGATGTACGGCTCGCCGGTCTCGATGCCAAGGGTTTGATGTCCTCGACCACGGGTATCAAAGGGCGTGCGGCGGGGGGTCAATCTCATACGTCGCGCCCAAATGAGGACTACAGCCCCTGGTCCGCGACCAAGCCGCTCTTCGTTGCGGCCACATGATGGAGAAAACAATGCGCAAAGCTATCGCAGTCCTCGGCATGACCGGTGCCCTCACCTTCGGCGGGGCAGGCCTCGCTGGTGCAGCTCCGTATCAGAGCCCGGTGCCAACCACGACAACGACGCTGGCAGCCGACAATCAGGACGACAGCGACAACACCGGTCTGTGGGGGCTGGCTGGACTGCTCGGCCTGCTCGGCCTGCTGGGACTGAAGCGGCGCAACGACCGGCCCGCCGCCACTACACCGGGATCCGCCGGCTACGGCACGACGCCTCGCGCGTAACACTTCTCTCGTTCGGCCCGCCATCCGGTTTCCGTGATGGCGGGCCGTTCCATTCGCTCGTATCTACAGCGCGCCCGACGGAAGCTGATCCGTCGCGATCGCCAACCGTTGCTGGTACAGGAACGGCGGATCAAAGAGTTCAAGGCTTTTCTGACGGGTTCGGAACAGCTCGAAGATGAACTGCATGCGCTGATCGAGATTGGCCCAGTCGCGGGACTTGAACAGCTGGGGCCCCGACGGCGTGCCGTAACGCCGCGCCACCGACTGGAGTTCGGGGTGCTCCAGATCGGTGAGCACGTCGGGATAGATACGGCGGGTTGGCAGGCGCGGTAGGTCGCCACTCACCGGCACCGCTCCATACGGCAACCGGTAACGCATCACCGCCCGCGTCGCCAGATGTCGCCAGCCCCGCATGATCGATTCCCGCCCGGCAGCCGCCAGCCGTACTGACCCGAGCGCATCGAAGAGCCCCTCGGTGACGGGTGCGTTCATCGCTCCCTGGATGTGAGGTTGCAGTCGGATCTGCTCGTGCAGCCCGACCTTGAAATTGGCGAGCAGCATCAGCTCAGCCTTGCGTTTCGGGTCAGGCTGGAACATCGCTTCGTAGTAGTGGCCTACCGCCTCGCGCAAGGTGTCCTGCCCGCCGGCATCGGACGGGCCCGCGCGCAATGCAAGCCCCTTCATGAACCGGTCGAATGCGGCACGGTCGTACTCGCGCGCCTCGTGGAACTCGGTTGTCATCCGGGCGAAGACGGGACCAATCTCGGAGAACACCTTGATGTTTCCCTGCGAGATCAACTCCGCGACCTCGGTGACGGCGGCGGTGAGGCGGCTCCGAATCATGTTCGCGGCCCGGGACGATGGTGCGACCCGTCGTGACAGCTCGATCAACCGCGCAAGTGGCACGGCCTCCGCCCGGATGAATGTCCCGACGGTCTTGGATGCGTTGCACGCGAACGTAAGCCAGCTGACATCCTGATGTCCCGTCAGCAATGTCATACCGATGCTGAGCCGGTAGTAGGTGTCGGTCACCTTGAGATTGCGCAGGATCAAGTGTTGGGTCGAGACGACCTCAGCGCAGTCGGCGTCGGTCACCAGCGGCAGCGTCCGCAATTGAGCGACGAATGTCCGGGCGCGCAGTCGCTCCTGCAGCCGGTTGGCCATCATCTTGGCGAGGGTCGCGCTGGCTGCCGGATCGTGCGCAAGCAGTCTGTCGAAGCCCGCCTTCGACAGACGAAGCAGTTCACAGTCTGTCGTGGTCTGTACCGTCGCCGTTCGGGGCCCGCCATTACCGAGCAAAGCCATTTCGCCGACCGATTCACCAGGACCCGTCTCTCCCAACGGAACCCGGCTGCCGTCGTCGCGAACGGCGGCGGCCTCAAGCCGTCCGGACACCACAAAATACAGGTGATCGCCGACCTGACCCTGCTCCATCAGAGTCGTTCCGCGTGGTATCGCCACCCACTGCAATTGCGGCTCAAGCGCTTTCAGGAGTTCTGTGGATGTTCCGGGAAGCATGCGAGCCAGATGATCCACCACTTCGTCGGCGCTCGGACGGTAGTGGCGCACCGTCGTCCACCGGTCGATGTGCTCGACGTGCGCGTGGAGTGCGGCGCGGAAGGCGTTGTCCGACATCATCAATTCGCGCAAGAGGTCGCCCGGCACTGTCAGCACTGTCGAATCCTCGGCCGCCGTTATCGTTGCCGTGCGGGGCATCTCGCGCACGAGACTCATTTCACCGGCACACTCCCCGGGAAGAACCTCCCCGACGTGGACGTCGCGCCCGCCTTCGTGCCGGGTGACGCGCAGGCGCCCATCGGACACGACGTGGATGTCGGTACCGGTATCTCCCGCCGACATCAGCACTTCGCCCGGCACCAACCGCCGCGACGTCGCCGCATTTGCGAGCGCGACGACACCCTGTTCAGGCAGGTCGGCAAAAATACCGACCGACCCCAACAAACCCACTGTGTCCGGCATGCGTCGATTGTTAGCCAAAACCGACCCTTCAGTGGGTCGATTGGTCGTCACAGCTCACCGAGAAGGGTCTTCGCGTCCTGCAAATCGGCGGTACCGAAGCCCTCGGTGAACCAGCGATAGACCGGTGCCACGACTTGGTGGGCATCGCCAGCGCCTCGTTGTTGTCTGAGCCGGCCGAGGCTGATCGCCGCACGCAGCTCCCAGGACTTGGCCTGCTGCCGACGGGCGACCTCGAGGGCCTGCTCGAAACACGCTTCGGCCTGAGGCGGGTCGGCTACATCTCGCTTGAGCAGCAACTCGCCCTTCAGCCGGTATGCCTCGGCCTCGTAGAGATGTTCGTCGTTCTGCTGCACCCACTGCAGCGCCTGGTCCACGGCAAGCAGGCCCTCCTCGACCTGCCCGACGATGCTGTGTGCCTCGCCCAGCAGCGTCCAGAACCACGGCAGCACGGCGCCGGTTCCCGTGGCCATCCGGGCGTCCAACGCTTGCCGGATGTCGGCAATCCCATCTGCCACCCGGCCCAGCTGCGCATCGGCCCACCCACGAGGCAGCAGGCTCCAGATGCGGTAGGCGACCAGCCCGTGTTCCTCGCACAACGCGATCGCGTCCTGTGCGTAGGCATGCGCCTCGCTTGGCTCACGGCGCAATTGGCGCAGATGGGCGGCGAACAAAAGCGCCTGCGCCACGCTCAGCGGATGGGCCAGTTCGCGTGCGTGCCTCTCCGTCTGGTGCATGCTCTGCAGGGCTTGGTCCGGAAAGCCCAGCACCCAGAGGCTGAGCGCCCCGATCCAGCCACAGCAGACCCCGGAGTCTTGGCCGTAGTTCACGTCGCTCAACCCGGGCTGTTCAAACCGGTAATACGACAGCCCTCGCCTGCTGTGGTCGCGCGCCTCCGTCAATACGCCCTGCCACCAAGCAGTGTTCGCCACCATCCGGTGGCCCACCGCCAGAGTCGCCGACTGTTGCTGCTGCTGCGACAGCACCACGAATTCGTCTGCCAGCACCCGCGCCCGCTTCACGTGGCCTTGAGCCAAATTCGCATACCAAAATCCCCACAGCGCCGGGAAGAGTTCTGCTGGGCTCCCGACCTCGCGGGCCAGTTCACAAGCTCGGGCATAGACGTGCTCGACGGCGTTGTACCCCTGAGTGGCGCCCGATGCCGCGCCGAGAATGATCTGGAGAGTCAGTTCCTCCTGAGCCCGCTCGGCTGTGTCCGGCAAGCCGTTGAGGACCTCCAATCCTGTCAGCGCATGGACGGCGGCCTCACGGTTGGCGGAGCGTTCGAGCGCCCGTTGGCCGGCGGCGCGCCAATACGGGAGCGCGCGCGTTCCTAAACCGGCCTCGGTGTAGTGGTGTGCAAGCAGTTCTGGCTGTGTGGCCACGACCTCAGGGAATCGGGATTCCAAAACATCTGCGATGCGTTGGTGATGCTGCTGGCGGGTGCTCTTCAGCAGCGACTGGTAGGCCGCGTCCTGGATCAGCGCATGCTTGAAGCGATAGGTCGCCTGCGGCGGGTCGCCCTGCTGGAACAGAAACTCCGCCTCGACCAAGTGCTGCAAGCCATCTCGTATCGTGCCGCTGTCCCAGGGCGCGACGGCCTCCAACAATGCGTAGGTGAATTGACGCCCCAATGTCGCGCCCAGTTGCGCCAGTCCTTTGACCGCGGACAACCGATCCAAGCGAGCCATGAGCGAGTCGTGCAGCGTGTTCGGTACCGCGAGCGGAGGCAGCGGCCCCATCAGTTCGTAGCGGTCCGCCCGCTCGGCCAAAAGCCCGGACTCGATCAGCATCTTGGTGAGCTCCTCGACGAACAGCGGCACGCCGTCCGTCTTCGAAACCACCTGTGCCAGAAGCTCTTCCGGAAGCGACTTTCCGCCGGCTACGCGGCTGGTCAGCTCGGCCGCTTCGCTCGGAGGCAGCCGGGCGAGGCCAACCTCGGTGACGTTGGGGTGATCGGTCCAGGGCGAGCTGAAGTCGGGCCGACAGGTGAACAGCGCAAGGATCGGGGCGTCGTGCACCTGATCGACGAGAAGGCTGAGCAGCTCCAGCGTCGTGGGGTCGACCCAGTGCAGGTCTTCTACGACGAAGAGGACCGGCTGTTGGGCCGCCCTGCGCACCAGGATCTCCAGCAGTGCCCGCATCGTCTGCTGCTTCTGCTGCTCCGCGGGAATGTCGGGTTGGCGGTATTCGGCGCTCAGCGGAAGCGAAAGAAGCGAAGCGAATTGAGGAATCGCCTCCTCCAGCGGAAGCCCGCTCTGAACGAGGAAGCCCTCGAGTTTGCGCAGCTTCTGTGACGAGGATTCCTGCCGGTCGAAACGCAGTACCACCCGCTGGAACAGGTCGATCAGCGGATAGAACGCGGTGTTCTGGTAATACGGCGAGCACTGACACGGCGACAACCACGCCCGCCGCTCCGCAGCCTTCTCCGTCAGCGCGTGCACCAATCGCGACTTGCCGATGCCCGCTTCACCGCTGAGCAGCACCACGTGCCCTCGGCCCTCAACGACGCGATCCCAGCTCTGCTGGAGTATCTGCATCTCGCCCTCACGACCGACCATCGGAGTCAGGCCGGCGCTGCCGATCGCTTCGAGCCGGGTCCGGGCAACGCTCTCGTACAGCACCCGGTGGACCTCTATGGGTTGGGACACGCCTTTGAGTGGCGGGGTGCCCAGCGACTCGCAGGCGAACAAGCCGCCGAGGAGCTGATACGTCAGCGCGCCGATGACCAATGTGTTTGGCGTAGCGACGCCTTGCAGTCGGGCAGCCACGTTGGGGGTGCCGCCCAGCGCCAGTTGTTCGTGACGCAGGCCGCCTCCGACGTCGCCAACCACCACCAAACCGGTGTGGCAACCCAGACGCACCGCCAGGGACAGTCCGTATCTCTCCGACAACGTCGTATTGAGCTGGGCGACTGCCTCAACGATCCCCAGACCGGCGCGCACTGCCCGTTGAGCATCGTCTTCGTGCGCCCGCGGATATCCGAAGTAGACCAGCAGCCCATCACCGAGGTACTGGGCGATGTGTCCGTCGAAGCGGGCGATCACTTTGGCAGACGTGTCCTGATACGCCCGCACGACCTCACGCCAGTCCTCCGGATCGAGGCGATCAGCCAGGGGTGTGGAGTCCACGAGGTCGCAGAACAGTACGGTCAGCTGCCGGCGTTCAGCGTCGGCGCTGGATGGGGTGTCGGGCGGCGACTGGTCGCGGGTTTGCGGCTTCGGCGGCACCTCCTCGAGCCAAACCAGCCCGTGCCCCTCCTCGACCACTGCATCTCGGTGTGCGTAGAGCAACTCCTCCTTGAGCGCCTCCAGTTGGTCGTCATCAAGCTCGAACTGAACCTTCACCGCCCGATAGGAGATCCGCCCGCGGCGACGGAGCAGGTCGAGGACCTGGTCGACCTTTGTGTAGAAGTCCATCGGCGTCCTTCGCGTGGCGAGCACCTATACCCGCCGGCAGCGGTGACAAGCGCCACCCCATGGTGCAGCAAATTGTGATGAATCTCAGGAATTCTGGGCGCAGGCGTCTTTTCGGCATAGACACACCCATATGGCGAACCCGCCGTTTCCCGCTCAGTCGCCAGCGAGGATCACAGCCGAGAGGCGGATAGGCTTCGCGCAGCCCCCAGCAGGGTCGCGCCGTGAGCTCGGTGTCGCTCTACGCGACAGGCGTGGTGGGTCGGGAGTTACGTGACGGGCCCGTCGTTACTCGGCTTGAATCCGTAGACCATCGACGTCGGTCCCACGAGGTGAGTGATCGTGACATCACGGAAACCAGCGTCGCGAAGCCAAGCCGCGCACTGATCGGTGGTCGCTTCGAAGCCCTCGCGCGTCTCGAGCATGATGTTCAAGCTCGACAACAGGCTCATGAACTTGTATCGGCCGTGCTTGTCGACCATCGCGTCATATACAAGCAGCGATCCGCCGGGAGGCAGCGCCGCGTACGCCTTGTTGATCAGGTGACGCCGCGTTGACTCGCCATAGCCGTGCAGGAGGTGCCCGAAAGAGATCACGTCGGCTTGCGGCAACGGGCCCTCATTCATATCCCCTGCTGCGAAGGTCAGTCGATCGTCCAAGCCAAACGACGCGACGTACTCCTTGAAGATGGGTCCTACTCCCGCGAGGTCGTAGTTGATACCGGTCAGATGCGAGTGGGTCAGTGCGACGCGTGTGGCGAATGCACCTTGTGCCCCACCGACGTCGACGAATGTTCGGAAACGCTTCCACGGGAATCGTGCGGCAATCAACGTTGCCTCCGCGGTGGAGATGCCGGTCATCCCAGACAGGAATTGCTTGAGCGCGTCGGGGTCCTGATACAGCGTGGAGAAGAACTCGTTGTTCCCTCTCTCCTCATCGGCGACGGGATTTCCCGTGGTGATCAGATCATCCAGGTCTGCCCAGAGGTCATACAGGCGCTTGCTGGACAGCTCCATCAGACCACCGATATAGCTGGGCTTGTTGCGGTCCAGAAAGAGGTTTGCCCGCAACGAGTTTGCGTATCTGCCGGTGCGGTCACGTTTGAGTAATCCCAGCCCGACCAGACAGTCGAGAACTGCGCCGGTGCCTCGCGGGTGCCAGCCGAGCCGACTCATCAATTCACTGGCGTTCGCAGGACCCGCCGCCAATTCGGTGAAAAGACCGCACTCGACGGCGAGAAGAACGACGCGGGAAGGCCAAAATCCCATCCCTTCGCGCATTAACTGTTCCGGGCCC
>LZSH01000041.1 GCA_001665255.1 Mycobacteriaceae bacterium 1482268.1
AGTACGAGTACAGATGTGACGGAACATCGCACGCCGCACCGGGATACGTGTTGTCACGCCAGGTGCCGCCCACGTCGTCGCCGCGCTCGAGCACGATGAAGTCGTGATGCCCCGCCTGGTCGAGTTTGACCGCCGCGCCCAGGCCGGAGAAGCCACTGCCGACGATGGCGACTCGGGTATGTCGGGGCAGACGCGGCGGTGGTGATTGGGTCAGCGACGCATCCGTCACAGCGGCCTCCTTGTCGGTGTAAGTCGCTGGTGAGTACCCCGGAAGAGCCTCGTTCAGTCACGGGCAGCAACGTGGGTCTCTATGTCACCGACTACCGGTCTTGACGGGAACCCTAATGATCCCGAGGTAGCCCTATGGAGCCTTCGGCGCGACCGCCCATCCGAGACCCGAACATCGTGGACACAGAAACACCGAAGAAGAATCCTGAAAGATATTAACTATCAGGTAATTCCGGCGTCCGCAGCGGCGAAGTTCGACGTGGGCGGCACCTGGCGTGACAACACGTATCCCGGTGCGGCGTGCGATGTTCCGTCACATCTGTACTCGTACT
>LZSH01000042.1 GCA_001665255.1 Mycobacteriaceae bacterium 1482268.1
GATGCCGGATGATGTCTACCCGCTCGGGATCGGGAACCATCCGGGCCAGCATGCGGCGAACGAACGCGGGGCTGTCGGCCTCTTCGTCGGACTCGTCGCTGTGGATCATGAACTCGAATCGCCTGATGCCATGCGCGATCGAGATCGACACGTAGGGCCGCAGCGGATCGGCGCCGACCTCGCTGTTCGGATGTCCCAGTGGATCATTGGCGCAGTCGACGACGAGCCAGCGCGTTGGTGAGGTGGTTCCGTCGAATGACACACCCATGAGCCGCCGGGTGGCACTGCGGCCGCCATCGCAGCCGACAACGTAGCGGGCACTGACCGGCGCCCGGCCATCGGCGAACTCGACCGTCACCCCATTGGCGGCTTCGGCGCAGTTCTCCATCCGGTGACCCCAGCGCACCTCGACGTGGTCGAAGCGGTCAAGTCCCCGCAGCAGTTCGGCGTCCACCATGGGCTGCACGAACCCGTTCCGCTTCGGCCAGCCGAACCGGGCGTCGGGCGGGGCCATCTCAGCGAGCAGCTTTCGCTTCGCGTCGAAGAACCTAAGGATCTGGTTGGGCACGGTATGGGGCAGGACCTGTTCCGCCAGCCCGATCGACTGGAATGTCCGCAGGGCTTCGTCGTCCAGCCCGACGCCGCGGGGATAGTCGATGAGACTGTCGCGCTCGTCGACCACCAACGTGCGGACTCCCTGCAGCCCAAGGATATTGGCCAGCGTGAGACCCACCGGGCCCGCCCCGATGACGACGATGTCCAGCTTGTCGACCATGCCCTAGCGCCCCAGCAGAAAATCCAGATGGAGCCGGTTGAATGTCTTCGGGTCCTCGTACTGCGGCCAATGGCCACAGCCTGGCATCAGCTCGAACCGGGCACCCGGGATCATCGATGCGATTCGCCTGCCCTCAGTCATGTCGGCGGTTGGGTCGTCGCTGGTCCACACGACCAGTGTCGGCGCTTTGATCGCACCATATTCATTGGGTCCCAGAAGGTTTCGCGCTCGGATCTCGGGATCCTGCAGCGCCATGATGTCGCGCATCGCATTGACGAAGCCCGGTTGACGGTAGATCCGCTGCCTGCTGGCGATGATGTCGTCGTAGTCCCTGGCCTTGTCCGCCATCAGCCATTTGATCCGGGCCTGCACGGTTTCCCACGTCGGCGCTTCGACCGCGGCCATCGACAACGTGATGATTCTCTTCATGACCTCGGGGTCGGCCTGCGAACCTCCCGCGGTGTTGAGCACCAACCGGTCGATCCGGTCGGGGTGGTCGATGGCAGCCCGCGATGCCACCCATCCGCCGAGCGACTCACCGCTCAGGTGTGCCCGGTCGGCGCCGATGGCGTCGAAGAACGCGATCAGATGCGAGACGTAGTGACCAATCTCGAGCGGATGACCGGGCTTGTCGGTGTAGCCGTGGCCGAGCATGTCGATCGACCACGTGGAGAAATGCTCGGCGTGCGCCTCGAGGTTGCGGACATAGGCCTCGGCGTGGCCTCCGGAACCGTGCAGCAGCACCAGCGCGGGCTTGCTCGTGTCACCGGCATGGAGGTAGCGGGTGCGAACACCAGCGGCATCGAGGTACCCCTGCGAGAACGCGACGCCTTGGAGATCGCTCCAGACGCTTTCGTGCTCCGCCACCTCGTCACCTCTCTGACGACGAGAACTGAATTCTCGTGATATGTAAGCACTCTGCTCATTTATCGCACATCGATGTGCACTATAGTCAGAGCATCACTCTCGGGAATCAGTCTGTCAAGGAGGGCGCATGCCAAAGAGTGGCGCCGCCGGCACCGGAACGAACGGTGCACCCGGTTCGCAGACTTTGGCGCGCGGGCTCGCCGCACTACAACTCGTCGCCGCGGCCCCCAACGGCCTCACCGCGCAACAGGTTGCCGACGACATCGGTGTGCACCGCACGATCGCCTACCGGTTGCTCACCACGCTGGCGCAGTACCGCTTCGTCGCCAAGGGCGAGGACGGGCGGTACCGCTCGGCATCGGCGCTCGCCGTGCTCGGCGCCTCCTTCGACAACAATGTTCGGCAGCTGAGCCTGCCGACTCTGCGTGCGCTGGCCGATGAACTCGGCACCACGGTGTCGTTACTCGTCGCCGAGGGCGACCAGCAGGTCGCCATCGCGGTCATCGTGCCGACCAATGTCTTCTACCAGCTGTCGTTCCATGAGGGCAGCCGCTACCCGTTGGATCGCGGCGCGGCCGGCATCGCGCTGCTGGCCAGCATGCGTCCCCGGCCAGGCGAGCGGGAGCTGGTGCCGCAGACCCGCAGGCAGGGCTGGGTCATCACCCACGGTGAAATCGAGCCGAACACCTATGGTCTCGCGGTCCCGGTCCGGCGCAGTCCACCGTCGCCGCCGACCTGCATCAACTTGATCTCCCACCGCGAGGATGTGGTCATGGGCGGCAGGGATTCAGTCATCAAGGCGGCCAACGCATTATCCGCAATCCTCGGTTGAGACTGGCCGACAGAAAGGGTGAGCACCGGTGACCGATTGGGACGATGAAGTCGATGTTGTCGTGCTGGGCAGCGGTGGCGCAGGCCTGACCGCAGCCCTGGCTGCCGCGGCCAACGGCGCTTCAGTCGCGGTCTATGAGAAGGCCGCAACGGTGGGCGGTACCACGGCCGTATCCGGTGGCATCGTGTGGATTCCCGCCCACGGCCGCTCGCCGGACGGTGAACTGACCGAGGCCGATGCGCTGCGATACCTCGAGGCGCAATCGCTCGGCGTGATGGATCGCGAGCTGGTCCAGACATTCGTGCACACCGGTCCGGCGATGCTCGATTTCGTTGAACAGCACAGCGAGCTGCAGTTCGAAATCGCAGAGGGTTTCCCCGATTACAAGCCGGAGCTGCCGGGCGGGCGGCCAACCGGAGGCCGGTCGCTGAACGCCAAACCGTTCGACCTGGCGCGGCTCGGTGAATGGAAGGACCGGATCACGTCGTTTCCCGCCGACTTCAGCAACGTCGGCATCGACGCGGAAACCCGGGCGCGGATCCATGCCGCAGTCGACAACGAGGCAGGCGACTACTGCGTCGCGGGCACCGCGCTGATCGCCGGGCTGCTGAAGGGGCTGCTTGATCGCGGGGTGACGCCGCACACGCAAGCCAGGGCGGTGGAACTGATCGCCGAGGACGGCACCGTCGTCGGAGCGCGAATCGAACTCGAGGGCAACGGTATTCGCGTGCGGGCCCGCGCCGGCGTGGTGCTCGGCACCGGCGGGTTCGAGTGGGACCAGGCACTGGTCGAAGCGTTCCTGCGCGGGCCGATGCGCGGCCCTGTGTCACCGCCGAACAATACCGGCGACGGTTTGCGCATGGCGATGGCCCAGGGCGCCGACCTCGCGAACATGGGCGAGGCGTGGTGGGTGCCGATCATTCAGATTCCGGGTGACACGTTCGAGGGCAAGCCGCGCAGTCGAAGCGTCCGGCTTGAACGCACCCGACCGAGAAGCATCGTCGTCAACCGGGCGGGCAAGCGATTTCTCAATGAAGCAGGCGAATACAACTCGATGGCGGGGCCGTTCCACCATCTCGACCCGCGCCGCGGCTACATCAACGATCCAGCCTGGATTGTCTTCGACGATCAGCACCTCAAGCGGTACGGCTTCCTCGGCGTCGAACCCGACGGCCCCGTGCCGCCCTGGTTCTGTCAGTCGCGCGACCTCACCGAGCTCGGCGAGAAGACCGGTATCGACCCCGAGGGCCTGGCCCGCACACTGTCCGCCTGGAATGACAATGTCACGAAGGAACACGACCCCGAGTTCGGCCGCGGCTCAAGTGCTTACGACGGATATTGGGGCGATACCGACGCCGAGACGACCGCGGGCAAGACGCTCGGCCCGATCGACACGCCCCCCTACTACGCGGTTCCCGTTACTGTGGGGGCGATGGGTACCAAGGGCGGGCCGCGCACCGACCGGGACGGACGCGTGCTGCACGTCAGCGGTAATCCGATCCCCGGCTTGTACGCGGTGGGCAACGCCATGGCCGGCGCGACAGGAAAGGCCTACGGCGGTGCCGGTGGAACCATCGGCCCCGCAATGGTTTTCGGTTTCCGTGCCGGCTATGCGGCGGCAACGGGGACGTCTGTCAGCTAGGACGATGCTCGCACGGGCACATTGCACCACCCGAGCACATTCGTCATGTGCACGCGCTGCAGGCCCGATCGGTCGATCTCATAGTGCGGAATCAGGTCGAGCAATGTTTCCAGCGCCATGCGGCCTTCCATCCTGGCCAGCGCGGCGCCGAGACAACTGTGAATGCCGTAGCCGAAGTTGAGGTTGTAGCCGACCTTCCGCTCGCGACCGATGTCGAACCGGTCGGCGTCGGGGAAGAAGCGCTCGTCGCGGCTGGCCGAGCCGTTGATGAGCAGAACGGGAGCGCCTTCCGGAATCGTCTTGCCGTGCAACGTAACATCGCGCGTGGGCGTGCGAATCTGGTACTGGGAAGGCCCCTCGTAACGCAATAGCTCTTCGAATGCCGCGGGTATCTTGCTGCGATCGTCTTGTAGCGTCTGCCATTGGTCGGGGTTGTCGGCGAACACCACGACGGCGTTACCAACGAGCTTGGTCACCGTTTCGGCGCCCGCCCCGCCGAGCATGGTGCAGAACCCGGCGATCTCCACATCGTCGAGCCGACGCGGCTCGCCGTCCTCGGTGATTTCGGCCTCGATGAGCCCGCTGATCATGTCCTCCTGCGGCCTCTTGCGCCGTTCCTGGATGAGCTCGTAGTAGTAAGCCCCGGATTTCATCACGGCGTCCATGCTTTCGGCGGACACCCCGAGACCGTCACGCTCCAGTCCCTTGTCGAGCCACAACCGCAATTGTTGCCTGTCCTCGGCGGGTACCCCGAGCATCGAGGTGATGATGTCGACAGGAAACAGCGCGGCAAAGTCTTCGACCGCGTCGAAATACGTCGGATCCAGTTGGCTCACATAGCGATCGATGGTGTCCCGCACGAGCGATTCCAGCGATGCGACCGCGCGGGGCGTGAAGACGCGGTTGACGAGCTTGCGCATTCGCTCGTGCTCCGGCGGATCCAAGCTGATGATGATTTTCGCCATGGCGCCGCCGTCGTTGCCAGCGGCGTTCGCCTTGACCATGTCGAGCGTGACGCCCTTGGCCGACGAGAAGGTCGCATGATCCCTGATCGCGGCAGA
>LZSH01000043.1 GCA_001665255.1 Mycobacteriaceae bacterium 1482268.1
AGCGCAACGAACTACCCAAAACGTCTGACTAACGGGCGCGGCGGGCCAACCGCTCGCTGTCGGAGATCAGCACGCTCTTGCCCTCCAACCGGATCCACCCGCGATGGGCGAAATCGGCGAGCGCCTTGTTGACCGTCTCGCGCGACGCACCGACCAATTGCGCGATCTCCTCCTGAGTGAGGTCGTGCGTCACCCGAAGCGCGCCGCCCTCCTGCGTGCCGAAGCGTTGCGCCAGCTGCAGCAGCTGCTTGGCGACGCGGCCGGGGACGTCGGTGAAGATCAGGTCGGCGAGGTTGTTGTTGGTGCGACGCAGCCGGCGGGCGAGCACCCGCAGCAGCTGCTCGGCGATCTCGGGCCGATCGGCGATCCAGGCGCGCAGCGCGTCGCGGTCCATCGACACGGCCCGCACCTCGGTGATCGTGGTGGCGCTCGACGTACGGGGGCCCGGGTCGAAGATCGACAGCTCGCCGAACATGTCCGACGGGCCCATGATTGTCAGCAGATTCTCGCGGCCGTCAGGAGACCGGCGGCCGATCTTCACCTTGCCCGAGATGATGATGAACAGCCGGTCGCCAGGCTCGCCCTCGGCGAACACGGTGTGCCCGCGTGGGAAGTCGACGGGCTGCAGCTGCTTTGTCAGCGCGGATACGGCGCTCGGCTCGACTCCCTGGAAGATTCCGGCCCTGGCCAGGATCTCGTCCACGTTGCCCCTCTTAAGCTGTTGGGTGATATGACATGCGCGCGCCGACCTCTAACCCGGTTTGCGAGATCAGTCTAGAGGCTGGTTATTTCGTGCCTAGCCACGCTACACACGATTCGCGTGCCGAGACGGCTGAAATTCAGGAATTTCGCGTTTGTATTGGTACTGCGGCATTGGCAAATCGAGCCAGTCGTCTTCGGCGCTAAGAGGTCTGGCGACGGGTACCTCGGGGACGCGTTCCTGTAATCGGCGTTGCATGCCGTCCAGTGCTGTCGGCATACCGTCGCGAGCCAGCGTATGGACGTCGTCGGCCTGCGCCTGCTCCAGGAACGCGGCGACATCGGTGGCCGACACGGTGTTGTGGTCGAGCCCCGATTCGAGGCGCTCAAGCCCGAGGATCGCCATCATCAGCAATCCTGGTATGAGGACCGCGAGCACCCACGACACAAGCAGGTAGTTAACACGCCCAAGGTCTCGGCGGGATCACGAATTGTCACCGGTCCGCAGTATGTGTTGTCGGCCTTCTCAGTACGCTTGGAGCGTGACTGTAGGTGAGTCTTCGGCCGAGAAGGGGACGCGGCCCAAGCCGCGCGTGCGAACCGCTGCGCGCAAGTGGGAAAACGAGACCCACCTCGGTTTGGTTCGCCGGGCGCGTCGGATGAATCGCAAACTGGCGCAAGCGTTTCCGCACGTGTACTGCGAGTTGGACTTCACCAATCCGCTCGAGCTCACGGTGGCGACCATCTTGTCGGCGCAGAGCACCGACAAGGGCGTCAACCTGACCACACCCGCGTTGTTCGCCAAGTACCGAACGGCGAAGGATTACGCGCAGGCCGACCGCACCGAACTGGAGGAGATGGTGAGGCCGACGGGTTTCTACCGGAACAAGGCCAACGCGCTGATCCGGCTCGGCCAGGAACTCGTCGAGCGATTCGACGGCGAGGTGCCCTCAACCATGGAGGAGCTCGTCTCGCTGCCCGGGGTTGGCCGCAAGACCGCCAACGTAATCCTCGGAAACGCCTTCGGAATTCCCGGCATCACCGTCGACACCCACTTCGGCAGGCTGGTCCGGCGGTGGCGGTGGACCGACGAGGAGGACCCGGTCAAGGTCGAGCACGCCATCGGTGCGCTGATCGAGCGCAGGGAGTGGACCGATCTGAGCCACCGGGTGATCTTCCACGGCCGCCGCGTGTGTCACGCGCGCAAGCCGGCGTGCGGGGTCTGCGTGCTGGCCAAGGACTGCCCGTCCTTCGGAATCGGGCCGACGGATCCGCTCGTCGCCGCCCCGCTGGTGAAGGGGCCTGAGACCGACCACCTGCTGGCGCTGGCCGGGCTGTAGCCGGCCGCGCGCATACGTCATGAGCACATCGACCCGCTGGACCGTGGCGGTGTTGGTCGTCGTCATTGCGCTCGGGGTGGGCCTGTGGCTGCAGCTGGGCGGCGGCAGCGGACCGACAAGGCCGGGGGAACCGTCTGCCAGGGAGCACCGCGACGCTGACACGCCCGAGGCGCTCGCCGGACCGCGGGCGCAGGCGGATCTGACGCCGTGCCCCGCGAACGGCCCCAGTGATGGCGCGCCCAAGCTGCGCAACATCACGGTCGAATGCGCAGCCGACGGCGCCGACGTCGACGTCGCCAAGGCCCTCGCCGGGCGCGCGGTGGTGCTCAACTTGTGGGCGTACTGGTGCGGGCCCTGCGCCGACGAACTGCCCGCGATGGCCGAATATCAGCGACGGGTCGGGTCCGCCGCGACGGTGGTGACCGTGCACCAGGACGAGAATGAAACGGCCGCGCTTCTGCGGCTGGCAGAGCTGGGTGTGCACCTGCCGACGCTGCAGGACGGCAAGCGGTTGATCGCCGCGGCGCTGCAGGTGCCCAACGTGATGCCCGCAACCGTTGTGCTGCGGCCGGACGGTAGCGTGGCCGAGATCCTGCCGCGGTCGTTCGCCAGTGCAGACGAGATTGCCGCCGCAGTCGGCCCACAGATAGGAGCGCCTGGGTGAGTTCGGAGAGCGAACGGAGTCGCCTGACTCCCGACGCGGCTCCGGCCTGGTTGAAACCGCTGGTGGACAACGCCCACGCCGTGAAACGGGCATACCGGCGACGGGTGCCCGCCGAACTGCTCGCACTGGTGACCGCGGCCAACGCCAAGGCCGCCATAACCGGCGGTGGCCGCGACGCCGCGGTCCTGGCACTGTTCTCAGGCCCCGAGGACTCTCCCAACGGGGGCCTGCCAGACGAAGCCGATCTGCTGCTGACCGTGCGGGCGTCCACACTTCGTCACCACGCCGGCCAGGCCGCGTTCCCCGGCGGTGCGGCTGATCCCGGTGACGAAGGGCCGATCCACACAGCGCTGCGCGAGGCCAACGAGGAGACCGGCATCGACACCAGCCGACTGCATCCGCTGGCGACGCTGGAGAAGATGTTTATCCCGCCGTCGGGTTTCCACGTGGTGCCGGTCCTGGCGTATTCGCCGGATCCGGGCCCGGTGGCCGTCGTCAACGAATCCGAGACCGCGATCGTTGCGCGTGTCCCGGTGCGCGCGTTCATCAATCCGGACAATCGTCTGATGGTGTACCGGAAGGAGAACACGCGGCGCCTCGCCGGGCCCGCCTTCCTTCTCAACGAGATGCTGGTGTGGGGCTTCACCGGGCAGGTGATCTCGGCGATGCTCGACGTTGCGGGATGGGCGCAGCCATGGAACACGGAAGACGTGCGGGAGTTGGACCAAGCGATGGCCCTCGTCGGTCATGATGACACTGACGGAGAGGCACAACTATGACGTCGTCGCAGTGGCTCGACATGGCCGTGTTGGCGGTCGCGTTCGTCGCGGCGATCTCCGGATGGCGGTCCGGGGCGTTGGGTTCGCTGCTGTCATTCATCGGGGTGGTGCTGGGCGCCGTGGCCGGTGTTCTGCTCGCACCGCACGTCGTCACCCTCGTCACCGGCACCCGTACCCAGTTGTTCATCACGCTGTTCTTGATCCTCGGCCTGGTGGTGATCGGCGAGATCGCCGGAGTCGTACTGGGGCGGGCGGTGCGCGGTGCGATCCGCAACCCTGGACTTCGACTCTTTGACTCGGTCATCGGTGTCGGCGTGATGGTGCTGGCCGTCGCAGTGGTCGCCTATCTTCTGGCGACACCGCTGACGTCGACCAACCAGCCGAATCTGGCCGCCGCCGTGCGCGGTTCGAAGGTGCTGAGCCAGGTCGACTCTGTCGCGCCACCCTGGCTGAAGGCGGTGCCCAACCGGCTCAAGGCGCTGCTGGATACCTCGGGACTGCCCGACGTGCTGCAGCCGTTCGGGCGCACACCGATCGCCAACGTCGACGCACCCGATGCCGCACTGATCAACGATCCCGTCGTCGCCGCGGTCCGGCCGAGCATCGCCAAGATCCGCGGCGTGGCGCCGGGCTGTCAAAAGGTCTTGGAGGGAACGGGTTTCGTTGTTGCACCGAACCGGGTGATGTCCAACGCCCACGTCGTCGCCGGATCGGAGACGGTGACCGTGGAGGCCGACGGCCAGACCTACGATGCCACGGTGGTGTCCTACGACCCGGACGCCGACATCTCGATCCTCGATGTGCCGGGTCTGCCGTCGGCCTCCACGGTCACCGTCTCCGATCCGGCGACGACGTGGGCGTTGGACATCACCCGGTTCGGTGCAACAACGAAACCCGTTCCCTCCAAGACCTTTTGACAGCCCGGCGCCACGCCGCGGATCTTGGCGATGCTCGGCCGGACCGCGAGGTGTACACGATCAGAGGCACTGTGCGGCAAGGTAATTCGGGCGGACCGATGATCGACCGGCAGGGCCAGGTCCTCGGCGTGGTGTTCGGCGCAGCCGTGGACGACGCCGAGACCGGCTTCGTGCTGACCACCCGGGAGGTCGGCCATCAGCTCGGTAGAATCGGCAACACGGCTCAGGTGGCCACCGGCGCCTGCGTCAACAGCTGACCGACGCTTCAGGCGTGCTCGAGGAAGCGCGACAACTGTTCGTTGACCGCTTCCGGCGCTTCCTCATGCGCGAAATGCCCTGCCCCGGCGAGGGATACGTAGCGCCCGTGCGGCGCATACCGCTGGGTGCGGTGCACCGGGTCGGCCAGGACGTACGGATCGGCGTCACCGCGGATGTGCAACATCGGCACCGACAGCGGCCGTTTCATCGACCGCATGAACCGGCGACCCTCGCCGCGTAGCTGACTGCGCACCGCCCACCGCTGGTACTCCAGTGCGGAATGGGCGGCGGACGGGATCTGGATTGCCCGGCGCATGTATGTGATGGTTTCGGAGAAGTCTTCGGATGCAACCCATTTCGCGCTGGCACGGCTGCGCACCAGACGTTCCAGCTCGGCCCCGTCGTGGCGGGTCAGCGCGCGTTCCGGCCACATCGGTACCTGATAGCGCAACATCCACGGCAGCAGCGCCCGGCCCTGGTCGCGTCGCGACAGCGCCGACGAACGCAGCGCGGCGGGATGCGGCGAGCTGATCACCGCGATTGCGCGGACCATGCGGGGATGCAACACCGACGTCGCCCAGCAGACCAGGCCGCCGTCGGCGTGGCCGATCAGCGTCGCCGACGGGTGTCCCAGCGCGCGGACCAGGCCGGCGGTGTCACCCGCCAGCGTCCAGCCGTCGTAACCGCGCGGTGGCTTGTCGCTGGCCCCGTAACCGCGCAGGTCCACCGCGACGACGCGGGCATTGCGCAAGCCGCGCAATTGATGTCGCCACGACCACCAGAAGGAGCCGAAGCCGTGCAGCAGGATCACCAATGGCCGTTCGGTCATCGGCTCTGTTGTTTCGTCGGGCTTCGGCGCGGCCTCCACCACGTGGAACCGGATGCCGTTGGCGTGCACCTCGAGGTGGCGCCAAGGACCGTCGATGCGTACGACCGACGGGTCGGGTGGGGCCATTACCAGCCGGTCTGGTCCGCGGCGGCCTTGTCGGATGCAGTCAGCGCCTTGGTCTTGTCGTGGCCCGGCGTCAAGGCGTCCGGGATCTCCTTGACCGTCTCGATCGTCTGCTGCGGACCTCGAATGCGTCGCACCTTGAGATAGCCGAACAACGCCAGCACTGCGGTGACGACGACCATGATGCCGAACACGATCAGGAAGGCCACCCATCGCCACAGCCACGTGTCGAGGAGTTCAGCGACGAAGAAGAAGAAAAAGAAGGTCGAGTAGAACAGCACCACGAGCGCCGAGATGAAGAAGACGCTGCCGGTGAGTCCTTTCTTGACGTCGCGGGTGATCTCGGCGCGGGCCAGTTCCACTTCGGCGCGCACCAGTGTCGAGACCTGCGCGGTCGCGTCTTTGACCAGGTCACCGATCGACGGGTCGGGCTTGGGGGCGTGTGGATCGACGAGCGGTATCGAGGTCACGGTGGTCGGCACGCCATTCTTCCGGTCGCTACTGCTCACGGAGGTCCTCCCGGGTCAGGTATGGGTCGCGAATTATGTTGCCGGACGACGATCAAGCGGCGTGAGCCGCGCTGAGGAGTCCGGCCATAGATGTTGCCACGTGGCGGTGGGCTAAACGATCCCGGCCGAGAGATAGACTTGCCGGCGCAGTCGAGTAGGCGGGTCGGGACGTTGATAGGGGATGGGTTTTGAGGACCGCACACCGCTGGCTCCTCCGTTCGTCGGTCGCGTTGATGATGCTGACCGCTGTTGTGTCGCCGACCGCGCCGGTGGCGCACGCCGACGAGCCGCTGCCGCTGGGCGGCGGTTCGGGGCTGGTCGTCAACGGAGAGACGTTGTGCACGCTGACCGCGATCGGTAACGACAACCGTGGAAACCTGATCGGCTTCACCTCCGCACACTGCGGTAGCCCCGGTGCGCAGGTGGGCGCCGAAGGCGCTGAGGCTAATGGCGTGCTTGGCACGATGGTCGCGGGAAACGACGCCCTCGACTACGCGGTGATCCAGTTCGACCCGAAAAAGGTGAGGCCGGTCAACAACGTCGGCGGCTTCCAGATCGATGGTCTGGGCCCCGACCCCGCGACAGGCGACATCGCATGCAAACTCGGCCGGACCACGGGCTACTCCTGCGGTGTCGTATGGGGTCCCGGCCAGGATCCGGGAACCATCGTCAGCCAGGTGTGCGGCCAGCCGGGTGACTCCGGCGGCCCGCTGACGGTCAACAACCGGCTGGTGGGCATGATTCACGGTGCGTTCGCCGAGGACCTGCCCACGTGTGTCGTCAAGTTCATCCCGTTGCACACTCCGGCGGTCGCGATGTCGATCAACACCCAGCTGGCCGACATCGTCGCGAAGAACCGGCCGGGTTCGGGCTTCGTTCCGGTCGGCGCCGCGTAGCGTCTACTTGCTCGCCCGGATCGCCTCGAACACGCTGGGATCGACTAACGTCGACGTATCGCCGAGTTCGCGGCCCTCGGCCACGTCGCGCAGCAGCCGCCGCATGATCTTGCCGCTGCGGGTCTTGGGCAGCTCGGGCACCACGTGGATCTCGCGCGGCCGCGCGATCTTTCCGATCTCCTTGGCGACCTGTTCCCGCAGTTCCTCGATCATGTTGCCGTTGTCCTTGGCGTGCGACTCCAGGATGACGAAGGCGCAGATGCCCTGTCCGGTGGTTTCATCCGATGCACCGACGACGGCCGCCTCGGCTACGCCGGAATGACCTACGAGGGCCGACTCGACCTCGGTCGTCGAAATCCGGTGCCCCGAAACGTTCATCACGTCGTCGATGCGCCCGAGCAACCAGATGCTGCCATCGGCGTCGACACGGGCGCCGTCGCCCGCGAAATACCAGTCCTGTTCGGCATACCGCGACCAGTACGTCTCCTTGAACCGCTCGAGGTCGCCCCAGATGCCGCGCAGCATCGCCGGCCACGGCTGATCGAGCACCAGGTATCCGGTCACGTGCTCGGCTTCGTCGGCGCCGGGTACCAACTCCTTGCCTTCTTCGTCGACGATCTTCGCGCTGATACCCGGTAGCGGTTGCATCGCCGAACCGGGCTTGGCGGCGGTGACCCCGGGCAGCGGGGAGATCATGATCGCACCGGTCTCGGTCTGCCACCAGGTATCGACGATCGGAGTTCGGTTGCCGCCGAAGGCATCTCGGTACCAACGCCACGCCTCGGGGTTGATCGGTTCCCCGACGGAACCCAGCAGCCGCAGGCTGGTCAAGTCGTGCGCGTCGGGGAACTCCCGCCCCCATTTCATGAACATGCGGATCAGCGTCGGCGCCGTGTAATAGATTGTGACGCCGTACTTCTCGATGATCTCGAAGTGGCGGTGCTCGTCGGGTGAGTTCGGTGTGCCCTCGTATACCACCTGCGTGACACCGTTGGACAGCGGCCCGTAGACGATGTAGGTGTGGCCGGTAACCCAGCCGATATCCGCTGTGCACCAATAGATGTCGGTCTCGGGCTTGACATCGAACACGTAGTGGTGGGTGTATGACGCCTGGGTCAGAAGGCCGCCCGAGGTGTGCACGATGCCTTTGGGCTTACCCGTGGTGCCCGAGGTGTAGAGCAGAAACAGCGGGTGCTCGGAATCGAAAGCCTCTGGCGTGTGTTCGGGTGAGGCCGGCTCGACGGTGTCGTGCCACCACAGATCGCGGCCGTCGGTCCACGGCGTGTCAATTCCGGTGCGGCGCACGACAACAACGTGCTCGACTGAGTTCTTGCCGTTCTTCTCGACCGTGGCAACGGCCTCGTCGACGGACTCCTTCAGTGAGGCCGCCTTGCCTCGCCGGTACTGGCCGTCGGCGGTGATGACCAGCTTGGCTTCGGCGTCCTCGATGCGGGCGGCCAGCGCCGCGGCCGAGAAGCCGGCGAAGACGACCGAGTGCAACACACCGAGCCGAGCGCAGGCCAGCATCGCGACGATGGCCTCCGGGATCATCGGCATGTAGATCGCGACGCGGTCTCCGGTGACCAGGCCGAGATCGGTCAGTGCATTGGCCGCCTTGGAGACTTCGGCGAGCAGTTCGGAGTAGGTGATGTCTCTGCTGTCGTCTTTGGGCTCGCCCTGCCAGCGGATCGCGACCCGGTCGCCGTGGCCCGCCTCGACGTGGCGGTCGACGCAGTTGTAGGCGACGTTGAGCTTGCCGCCAACAAACCATTTGGCCACGGGGGGCTCCGACCAATCCAGGACATCGCCGAAAGACGTGTCCCAGGACAGCCTGTCGGCCTGTTTCGCCCAGAACGCCAACCGGTCCTTCTCAGCCTCGGTGTAGAGCTCGGCGGTCGCGTTGGCCTGGGCGGCGAAGTCGTCGGACGGGGGGTAGGTAGTGGGGCCTTCGGCGTGGGTCTGCGACATATCTGTGAGCCTAGTCACCTGGTGGCCGCGGTTAGCCTTGCCCGGTGATGTCACACCCGCTCGCGCCGCTGGCCGACCTGCCCGGCGTCGAGGCAGCAGGCGAAGAAGCCCGCGAGGCGCTGGGCAAGGCACACCGCCACCGCACCAATCTGCGCGGCTGGCCCGCGACCGCCGCCGAAGCCGCGGTGCGCGCCGCACGGGCGTCATCGGTGCTCGAGGGCGGGGCGTTGCAGCTGCCCGAAAGCGGCGAGCCTGATCCACTGCTGGCCGGCGCACTGCGCGTCGCGGAGGCGCTGGAAGGCGGTGCCACAGCACTCGTGGGTGTCTGGCAGAAGGCGCCGTTGCAGGCCTTGGCGCGGTTGCACGCCTTGGCAGCTGCGGACCTCGTGGACGACGACCGCCTCGGCCGCCCGCGCTCCGACCCTGAGATGGTGCAGCGGCTGGAACTGTTGGTCGAACTCGTCACGGGCAAATCAGCGATACCCGCCACGGTGCTCGCCGCGGTCGCGCACGGAGAGCTGTTGACGCTGGCGCCGTTCGGCACAGCCGACGGTCTCGTCGCTCGTGGGGTATCGCGTCTGGTGACGATCGCCACCGGGCTCGATCCGCACGGCCTCGGCGTTCCGGAGGTGTTCTGGATGCGCAATCCCGGCGACTACCGGGCCGCGGCGCGCGGCTTCGCCTCGGGCACGCCCGACGGTTTGGCCGCGTGGCTGGTGCTGAGTTCCCAGGCCCTTCGGGCCGGCGCAAGGGAGGCGCTGTCGATCGCGGAGAGCGCCGCAAAGTAGGCCTGTAGCAAACTGAAAACGGGCGGCGCTCCGAAACTGGTTCGGCTCGCCGCCCGCTAGCACGGACTCCGGTTACCAAGCGTGCTCATCTGGTGTGCGTGGGTGGCCTCGGCGTCCTGCGATGCGCTCCGGCTGCAACCCCACCCAAAGGGTCGTCGTAGTCGTCCGCTCTTCGCAATTACGCAGGCCCGCAACACTTTTGCCTATTCCGCGGCTTTAGCTCCGCGTGGGTGCCGGGATCCGTGCTGGGTAGCCTGAATCGGGAGATCGAGCCTTCTCTTCCGGCTCGAGCTTGGCCTCTCAGGCTTCCGTGGTTCCTTTGTACTACGTGACCCGTGTCACAGCAAGTGCCAAACGCGCGTGAGATTCGATCGTTACGGCTGGCTCGTCAGCTACTACACAAAGTCGGACCCGTGAACGAAGTGATCGCGGTCAAAAAGCGAAGCGACGCAGCAGGGAGTAAGTCAGCGCGCCCGCGAGCAGAGCGGTCAGACTGACAGCGGCGGTGGTCGCCACGGCAGCGCCCGACGGGGCGGGAAGACGCTCACGCAGCGGCACCGGCCGGGAGAACGTCAGCACTGGCCAACCGCGCGAGACGGCCTCTTTGCGCAGGCCGCGGTCGGGGTTTACGACCGTGGGATGTCCGACCGCTTCGAGCATCGGCAGGTCGGTGATCGAGTCGGAGTAGGCGTAGCAGTGTTCGAGCGCATAGCCCTCCCGGGCAGCGAGCTCGCGGATCGCCTGGACCTTGCCTTCGCCGAAGCAGTAGTAGGCCACCTCGCCCGTGTACTTGCCGTCCTCGACAACCATCCGGGTCGCCATGGCGTGGGTGGCGCCAAGCGCCTTGGCGATCGGGCCGACAATCTCCTCGCCAGACGCCGAGACGATGACAACGTCGCGTCCGCACAGCCGGTGATCGGCGATCAGGTTGGCGGCTTCGGCGAACACCAGGGGGTCGACGATGTCATGCAGCGTTTCGCCGACGATCGCCTTCACCTGTTCCACGTCCCACCCGGCGCACATATTGGTGACGTAATTTCGCATGCGGTCCATCTGATCGTGGTCGGCGCCCGACATCAGAAACAGAAACTGTGCGTAGGTCGACTTGAGTACGGCGCGTCTGTTAATTAGCCCCTGGTTGAAGAAGGGTTTGCTGAAAGCCAAGGTGCTCGACTTCGCGATGACCGTCTTATCGAGGTCGAAGAACGCCGCCGTGCGAACAGGCTGTCCGGCGTTCGGCTGGGGTTGTGGTAACGCACCCAGCGCGGCCGCCGGATCGGTTGCGGTCACAAGGCCCAGCATAGGGCGCGGCACCGGCCGCAGCGGGACAAGCGGCCAAAACGGCAGTTCACGCCACCTGTCGATGGCTGCATTCTCTGGACGGAATCGGGGGCTTTTCCGCGAATGCAGTACTTGCGCCTCTTGGGCTTGACATGTGTATAGTGAGGATTACTCGGCTTATGCCGGGTGTGCATCAGCCCGACCCCCCGGGGCTGATACACGACGACCTCCGCCTCCTCCCCCCCTGGCGGGGGTCGTCCCTTTTTGTGGGCCCTTTCGTTGTCCGGATAGGTGGGCAACTACGGAAACGTTGCGGAATCCCATTTTCGATGTGTGGGTTGCAACACGTCTCATCCACAGTTGAGACCTGATCCACAGAACTCAAAACGGCTCTGGCAGGTATTCGGATTTCAGCCGCACAGTGGGCGGATGACTCCGAGCACTGGCGTCCTGGCAATGCTTGCCGAAATCGCGATGCACGACGAGGTCGATCGCGTTGCGGCCGCCGCGGGCGTCGCCGTCGTCCATGTTGCGAGACCACCGAGCCGACAGGCGTGGACAGGCGCCTCGGCGGTGCTGCTCGACGCCGCCGGTGTCGCCGGGTGCAGCTCCCTGCCTCGCCGCCGCTTCGTCACGATGCTCTGCCGGGGCGAGCCGCGCGCCGTCGACTGGCAGGCGGCCGTTGCCGTCGGCGCCCAGCGCGTCATGTCGCTGCCCGCGGACGAGGCCGAACTCGTCGTCGCACTGTCGGAGGCCGCCGCGGCCGGCCGTGACGCTGAGCGCCGCGGCCCGGTGGTCGCCGTGATGGCAGCCCGTGGCGGTGCCGGGGCATCACTGTTCGCGACCGCACTGGCACGGGCGGCGGGCGACGCACTGCTCGTCGATGCCGACCCGTGGAGCGGCGGCATCGATCTGGTGGTCGGCACTGAGGACAAACCGGGGCTGCGCTGGCCAGATCTGGCCGTGGAACACGGCCGGCTGGACTTCGCCGCGCTGCGGCAGGCCTTGCCGCGGCTCGACGGCCTGAGCGTGTTGTCGGGCGTCCGGTCGGGAAACGAGGTCGAGGTCGGACCGTTGGCCGCGGTGGTTGATGCCGGACGTCGCGGCGGCCTGACTGTCGTCTGTGATCTGCCGCGCAGGATGACACGCACGGTCGAATTCGCCCTCGACGCGGCCGATTTGGTGGTACTGGTCGCTACCGCCGATGTCAGAGGTTGCGCATCGGTGACTGCCGTCGCGCAGACGCTCGGCGCGATCAACCCGAATGTCGGTCTGGTCGTGCGTGGTCCGTCGCCTGCCGGCCTGCGACCCGCTGATGTGGCGCGCATCGCCGAACTGCCGCTGATGGCGGCCATGCGGGCGCAACCCGGCCTCGCGGCGATGCTGGAGCGAGGCGGTCTTCGGGTAACCCCACGCTCACCTCTGGGATCCGCGGCACGACGGGTGGTGACGCTGTTGGCGCGGCATCCGTTGGCGGACGCGGCATGAGCGTGTCGTTGATCGACCGCGTCCGCGAGCGACTCGCGGCGGAATCCGCGCCGCTCCGTCCAGACGTCGTGGCTGCCGCGATCCGCGCAGAATCCGGTGGCGTACTGGGCGACACAGAAGTGCTGAGTAACCTGCGGATGTTGCAGACGGAGCTGACCGGCGTCGGCATCCTCGAGCCGCTGCTCCGAGCCGAGGGCACAACCGATGTTCTTGTCACCGCGCCGGATGCGGTCTGGGTCGACGACGGAAAGGGATTGCGGCGCAGCTCTGTTAGGTTTGCCGACGAGGACGCGGTACGCCGACTGGCGCAGCGGCTCGCGTTGAGCGTGGGACGTCGGCTCGACGAGGCGCAGCCGTGGGTCGACGGCCAGCTCACCGGTGTGTCCGCAGACCAGTTCACCGTCCGCCTGCACGCGGTGCTCGCGCCGATCGCATCCGGCGGCACCTGCCTGTCGTTACGGGTGTTGCGGCCCGCGACACAGGATCTCGCGATGCTCACACACTCCGGGGCAATCCGGGCCGAGGCGGCCGAGCTGCTCGACAAGGTGATCGCCGCGCGGTTGGCGTTTCTGGTGTCGGGCGGCACCGGCGCGGGCAAGACCACCCTGCTGTCGGCTGCGCTCGGCGAGGTGTCACCCGGTGAACGCATCGTCTGCGTCGAGGATGCCGCTGAACTGCAGCCTCAGCACCCACACCTGGTGAAGCTCGTCGCGCGATGCGCGAACGTCGAAGGTGTAGGCGCAATCACCGTGCGCGACCTGGTGCGCCAGGCATTACGGATGCGACCCGATCGAATTGTCGTCGGCGAGGTCCGCGGCGCCGAAGTGGTGGACCTGCTCGCCGCGCTCAACACCGGTCACGACGGTGGGGCGGGAACCGTGCACGCGAACAATCCCGCCGAAGTCCCGGCCCGGCTCGAGGCGCTCGCAGCGCTGGGCGGGCTCGACAGGTTCGCGTTGCACAGTCAACTGGCGGCGGCGGTGCAGGTGCTGTTGCACGTTGGCCGCGACACGGCCGGCAAGCGCAGGCTCAGCGAGATCGCGGTGCTGCGCCGGGAAGCGACCGGTTTGGTCGGGGTGGCCACGGCATGGCACGCCGACGACGGTTTCGGTGGCGGCGCAGACGATCTGACGGCCATGCTCAACGCACGCGGTGTGCGATGACGACGGCGGCGCTGTCGTTGGCGCTCGCGTTGATGGTGGCGCCTTCGCGGCATCGGCTGGAGCACCGGACGGCGCGGCGTCGTCGGCTGCCCGTGCCCGCGATAGGCGCGGCGCTCGCCGCCGTGATGGCGTTGACGCTCCCGGTTTCGCTCACGCTCGTCTCGGGCATCGCGGCCGGGACGCTCGTGTTGCGTCGGCGTCGGGCGATGGCCCAACGCGCCCGCGCGGCCGAGGCGTGTGCACTGCAAGGTGCGCTTGACGTTCTCGTCGGCGAACTTCGGGTGGGTGCACACCCGGTTGCGGCGTTCGAGGTAGCCGCCCGCGAGGCCGACGGCACTGTTGCACAGAGCCTGCGTGCGGTCGCCGCACGGGCCCGCCTGGGTGCTGACGTCGCGGCGGGCCTGCGCTGTGTCGCCGCATCGTCGCGGCTACCCGCGCATTGGGAGCGACTGGCCCTGTTCTGGCGGCTCGCACAGAGCCACGGCTTGGCAATCGCGACGCTGATGCGAGCTGCACACCGGGACATTGTTGAGCGCGAACGGTTCTCGGCTCGCGTGGACGCCGGCATGGCGGGCGCCCGCACCACTGCGGCGGTGCTGGCCGGGCTTCCGGTGCTCGGTATCGGCCTCGGCCAACTCATCGGTGCGGACCCGTTGGGCTTTCTCCTGTCACCCGGTTTCGGCGGGTGGCTGTTGGTGGTCGGGGTGACGCTAGCTTGCTGCGGGCTGCTGTGGTCGGATCGCATCACCGGGCGGGCGCTCAATTGATCGCGTGCATGTTGCTGGCTGCGGCGCTGTTGGTTGCCGGGGGTCCGTCGCGGGCCAGTGGTGCGGCCACCGTTCGGGCCGTGCGGGTTTCGCCCGCAGCCGACTCGGACGCTCTGGCGGCGGCCTCCGCTTTCGACGTGTTCGCCGCCTGCCTCATGTCCGGCATGGCGGTCTCGTCTGCGGCGTCGGCAGCCGCCGCGTCGGCGCCGCACCGACTCGGCGCAATACTCGACCGTGCGGCGGGGATGCTCGCGCTTGGCGCCGATCCCGCTGCGGCGTGGTCGAGCTCCGAAGAACCTCTCGGCGACCACGGCGAGGCTCTCCTTCGGTTGGCCCGCCGATCTGCGGCCTCGGGTGCCGCACTCGCCCAGGGCGTCACCGAACTCGCCGACCAGACCCGCCACGCCGCCGCGTCGGCGGCCGATGCCAGAGTCCAGCGGGCCTCGGTGCTCATTGCGGGCCCCCTGGGGCTGTGCTATCTGCCCGCGTTCGTGAGCCTCGGCATCGTCCCGATCGTCGCGGGCCTGGCAGGCGATGTGCTGCGGTCGGGTCTGACATGACCCGCTGTGATCTGTCCAAACAAAAAATGGAGGGGAAAACTCATGACAGCGAACGCGATTCGCCAATTGAAAGCACGAATCCTGCTGATCCTGGTCGAGGAAACGGGCATGTCCACCGTCGAATACGCCATCGGTACGATCGCCGCCGCGGCGTTCGGCGCGATCTTGTACACGGTGGTCACTGGCGACTCGATCGTCAGCGCCCTGACGAACATCATCAACCGCGCGCTGAACACCAACGTCTGACCGGTGAACGCGGCGCCGTCACCATCGAGGCTGCGTTTGCCATCGCCGCCCTGGTGGTGGTTCTGCTGTTGTGCATGGCCGGACTCACCGCCGTCTCGATGCAGGTGCGCTGTCTCGATGCGGCACGGGAGGCGGCCCGCCTCGCGGCGCGTGGAGATGACGGCAATGCCGCGCAAGCCGCGCGCGATATCGCCCCGGCCGGGGCGAACGTCGACTTGCGCAGGGAGAACGGCATGGTCATCGCTACGGTCACCGCTCGTTCGGTCCTGTTGCCGGGCATACCGATCCGTGCCGATATGGTCGCGGCCGTCGAACCGACTGGGGGCTGACCGCGGCTCGGCGACGCTGATCGCCGTCGCGATGATGGCCGTCCTGCTGACTGTCACGGCGGGCGGCATCTACATCGGTTCGGCGGCGGTCGCTCGGCACCGGGCGCAAGGAGTTGCCGATCTGGCGGCGTTGGCGGCCGCCGCGCGATTGCCCGAAGGGGGCGGAGTGGCCTGCGGCCAGGCGTCGGCGATTGCGCACGCGGTGAACGTCGCGATAGCCGAGTGCAGTATCGAGCAACTCGACGTCGTCGTCACCGTCGCGGCGGGCCCGGCACGCGCGGCGGCGAGAGCCGGGCCCGCCGGCGAAACGAATTAATCGCGCTTTGCCTTCTTCTTCTTGTCCTTCTTGCGCCGCTTGCCTTTTCGCGGTTTGTTCCCCGACTGGGACTCGCCGTCGTCATCGGTGAAGTCCAGTAGTGACAGCTCTTCTTCTGTCGGCAGGCGCAACGCCATCAAGGCTGTGGACGTATTCGGCTCCAGCTCAATGCGATTGATGGTCACGTGCACCGGCGTCCACCCGCCGTCATACGTGCGTAACCGCAACACCCCACTGGTCGCCCCATTTGAGTACTCCAATGTCATACGCGCCATGTGCAGGGCGTCCGCTGGATTGACCGATTCCTTACCGGCTTCGTGGGCATGCCAATCGAAGAACGGTGGGGGCTCGTCGAGCCATTTCACCAGTGTCCAATTTTCAGGATCGACCAGCGCCCGGTGCACGCCGGGACGAGCGAGCCCGTCGAGGATCCGCTGCGTGAGGTGATCCGGCGGCAGGCTCGGCCCCTCGGGTTCGGCGCGCCAGTTCATCACCCGGCAGATGAGCCGCTCGCTGCCGTCGTCCTGCGTTTCCATCGCCGCGCGGGCGACGAAGCCGACGGAGATCGTCTCGCCCTGATAATCGGTGATGGTCCACGTGCTGCACAGTTTCATGCCGGGCTCGGCTTTGATCGCCATCGACAAAGCCTTGGACTGGTTTGGGTTGAGAGAGGGAGGCATGTCGTCGGCAAACGTCCGGCCATGAGTGGCTTCGGTGGAGGGGTCGCGGCCGCTGTTGTAGATCGACTCGGGAGTGTGGGTGGCGATCCCGGCAGTGAGATCCCACGTCAACGGGCCGGGCACTACCCGCTCCGGGGGCTCGGTACCCAAGGGGCCGATCCACACATGAACGCCGTGCACCCGCCCATCCGACATCACCACCGGCTCCGTGCGGATTACGCGGTCATTCCTCGGTGTGATCGTGCTCATAGCCTCGCCGGCGGCCACGGTTTCGGATATCGCTGTCTGGATCGCCATGAGATCGGGACTTCGTCGCAGAAATACGCTGATCGGAACTAGATTCCTGGTCCGGCGGCCGTCGGCGACCACGACGGGCTCGCTGCCGAGTGTTTCCACGAGCAGCCAGTCGTGGCTCATGCCGCGAATCTTACCGTTTTGCGGATTGCGAATGGCCAGGAGCGAGTGGCAACGAAATCCGTAGTTTTACGGTCGATACCGTAAATTTGACGTCCCCGAAAATCGAGAGTCAAGTTGCCCGGAATGCTGCGACGAGGTAATTTACGTTTGCGCGAGGCCAATTGGGGCAACAACGAATTACGTTGTAGTTGATTTCGTCTCAACTGTTCTCGCGCTCGGCGTGCCCGATCCGGCACCGTCGATTGCTGGTCCACGGGGGCGGCCGTCGAGGGGTCGGTCGCCCTGTGGACGTCTCATCAGCTGACGCCCAATTCACGCAGCACCAGTCGCAGCACACGTACGGCTCCCGTTTTGTCGAGCGGGTCGTTACCGTTACCGCACTTCGGAGACTGGACGCACGAGGGGCAGCCCAACGGACATTCGCAGGCCTCGATCGCGTCGGCCGTCGCCTGCCACCACGTGGCTATCTGCTGAAAGCCGCGATCGGCGAAGCCGGCGCCGCCCGGATACCCGTCGTAGACGAAGATCGTCGGCAGGCCGGCGACGGGTCCGACCGCCGTAGACAGGCCGCCGATGTCGCCGCGGTCGCAACTGGCCACCAGGGGAAGCAGCCCGATCGCCGCGTGCTCGGCGGCGTGCAGCGCGCCGGGTATCCGCAATGGGTCGATGCCGCTGTCCTGCAACGCTTCCGGAGTGATCGTGCACATCACAGCCTTGGTGTCCAGCGTGCGGGTCGGCATATCGAGTTCGACGAAGTCGATGACTTCGCCGCTGCGCTCCCGGCGTAGGTAGCCGATGACCGTGTTGGTGACCGACACCGGAACCAGCCCAATCGTGATCGGCCCGAACATCTTCCGCTGACCTTCGCCGGTGACTGCAATGTCGGTGAGCTCGCGCGCGAACGTCGTGTATCCGGGGTCGTCGGCGTGCACGAACGCGACGCCGTCCTCGAAGTCGAGTGAGTCGACCATGTAGGACTCGCCCTGGTGCAGATAGACCGCGCCCGGATGGACGGTTGCCGGTGCCCGACCGACGTCGGCGCTACCCAGCAGCCGTCCGGTCTCGGTCTCGAGGATGGCGATTTGGCCGCCCGACGATCCGCGGATGTCGACGGCGGGGTGCGGGTCGAGGCCGGGGCTGGGAAAGTAACCGCTCGGTCGTCGGCGCAGTAGCCCGTCGTCGACGAGGGTCTCGGCGACGGCCTCGGCGTTCCACGCGCGCACCTCCGCGTCGGTCAAGGGCAGCTCCGTTGCGGCGCACAGCAGTTGCGGCCCGAGCACGTACGGATTTCCCGGGTCGATGACGACACGCTCAATCGGCTTGTCCAACAACGCTTCCGGATGATGCACCAGATAGGTGTCCAACGGGTCGTCGCGGGCGATCAAGAGGATCAGTGCGCCCTGACCGCGTCTGCCCGACCGTCCTGCCTGCTGCCAGAACGACGTCACCGTCCCGGGAAAACCGGCCAGCACCACGGCATCCAGCCCTGCTATGTCGACGCCGAGCTCGAGTGCGTTGGTGCTGGCCAAACCGCGTAGATCACCTTCGGCCAGCGCGCGTTCCAGGTTGCGGCGGTCCTCGGCGAGATAGCCGGCGCGATACGACGCGACCCGCGCCGCCAGCTCGGGCGCAACGTCCTCCAGCCGTGCGCGGGCGCCCAATGCGGTGAGCTCCGCGCCGCGGCGGGATCGGACGAATGTCAGTGTGCGCGCACCTTCGGCGATCAGGTCGGCCATTACCCTGGCCGCCTCTGCGCCTGCCGAACGCCGTACAGGAGCGCCGTTTTCACCGAGAACGTCGGTGCGCAGCGCCGGTTCCCACAACGCGACGGTGCGGGCGCCTTGTGGCGAGCCGTCCTCGGTCACTTCGACCACGGTCTGTCCGATCAGCTGGGATGCGGTGGCTGCGGGTGAAGCGGTCGTCGCGCTGGCGAAGATGACCGTCGGCATTGAGTGGTTAGCGGAATACCGCGTGCACAACCGAAGTAGCCGGCGCAGCACCATCGCGACGTTGGAACCGAAAACGCCTCGGTAGTAGTGGCATTCGTCGACGACGACGTAGCGCAGGTTTCGCAGGAACACTGCCCACCGGGCATGGTTGCGCAACAGCGACAGATGGATCATGTCGGGATTGGAGAAGATCCATCGCGAGCGCTCTCGGGCGAAACGCCGCACTTCCGTCGGGCTGTCACCGTCATACGCGCTCGGCGCGACGGTGCCCAGCGTGTCCACCGCGCTCGTCAGGGCCTGTGCACTACGGAGTTGGTCGTGGCCAAGTGCCTTTGTCGGCGACAGGTACAACGCGCGGGCACGCGCGTCGGTGGCGAACGCCTGCAGGATTGGCAGCTGATACGCCAGCGACTTGCCCGATGCGGTGCCCGTACTGAGCACGACATGGCGACCGGCATGCGCCAGATCAGCCGCCTGCAGTTGATGCGACCACGGCGCGCTGATTCCGTGATCATGGAACGCCCGCACCACATCCGGGTCGGCCCAGTGCGGCCACGCCTGCGGCCGTGCTTGTCGCGGCGGCAGGTCCGCGACATGTCGTAGCGGCTTCTCCTCCGGATCGGTTCCATCGACCGCGCAGCTGAGCAGCTCGCGGCCGAAATCCGACATCGTTCACCCTCCTGTTAGTGAATTGTTCCCTAGTTGCTGCTCCAAGACTGTCGCCGGAGCCTGGAACATGATTGACTTAGGGCGGTCGCAGCTTCTGTGTTCGTGTATATGCACTCGCAGGATCGACGTTGCGATCGCGGTTCCTGCGAGGTTGTAGGTCGGGTCAAGTTCCGGCGACAGACGCGTTGGTATGGCGGTCGGAACGGGCCCGGTACACCGGAAGTCGGTGGACCGCTCCCGGTAAGAAGAGAAGGAAAGAACGAAAGATGCCACAGGGAACTGTGAAGTGGTTCAACGCGGAGAAGGGCTTCGGCTTCATCGCTCCTGAAGATGGGTCGGCGGACGTGTTTGTCCACTACACGGAAATTCAGGGATCCGGCTTCCGGACTCTCGAAGAGAATCAGAAGGTCGAGTTCGAGGTCGGTCAGAGCCCCAAGGGCCCGCAGGCAACCGGTGTTCGGTCCATCTAAGTAACGAACCTGACGAATCCCCCCGCATAGTCCACGACAGGACCGGCGGGGGGTTTTCGTTTTTGGCCGCAACTGCGGCCCGCCGACAGCGCAGCATCGCCGAACTGGCCTACTGTCGTCTGCGTGAGCCAGCTGTCGTTTTTCTCGGCAGAATCGGTGCCCCCCGCGGTCGCCGACCTGACGGGTCTGCTTGCCGCACCTGGCCAGGTGGTCGTGGTCGGAGAGGGCGCACGCCTGTCGGTTGTGGTGGATCGCCCGTGGCGGGCGGTCGCCTTGGCCGAGATGATCATCGAGGCGGGTCTCGAGCCTGAGATCGCCCGCACGGACGAGAACACCCCGCTGGTGCGCACTGCAGTGGATGCGCGGCTGCTCGGCATCGCCGCCGATTGGACCCGAGGAGCTGTGAAGACTGTCCCGCCGCAATGGTTGCCCGGCCCGCGCGAGCTGCGGGCGTGGACGCTGGCGGCGGGGACGCCGGAAGCCGACCGCTATCTATTAGGACTCGATCCGCACGCGCCCGACACCCATTCCGCGCTTGCCTCGGCGATGATGCGGGTGGGGATTGCGCCGACTCTGATCGGGACCAGGGGCTCACATCCCGCGCTTCGGATCAGCGGCCGTCGGCGCCTATCGCGCCTGGTAGAGAATGTGGGGGAACCCCCGGCAGACGTCGACGCAAACTGGGTCCCCGGCGTCTATGCCCTATATCCGGGGCCAGGCGGAGAACG
>LZSH01000044.1 GCA_001665255.1 Mycobacteriaceae bacterium 1482268.1
TCACCGCAGCAGTGCGCGCGGCGTTCACCCGGCCCGAAAAGCCGCATGCGATCAAGCATTACCCGCAGCGGCTCGGCTATCTGGAGAACTCCGCGATGTCGCGGGAGATGGCCCGGCTGTAGTTCAGCGGCTTCGACAACGTTCGACGAGAGGAACTTTCGATGTTCGCGCTTATCGCATTCGTAGCGATGATGGTCCTGCTGGGCGTACTGACCGGCACCGGCTACTCGCAGTCGTGGGCAAGCCGCTGGGGGATTTCCCGCCGCTGACCGGTCAGCTGGCCAGCGGAATCGGGCTCACCACAGCCGAATACTGCGAGGCGTCCCCGGCGACCACACGGCTGCTCTGGCCGTCGACGGCGACCGGGATGTCGCCGGCCAGCGTGACACGGTGCAGCATGCGGAACTGGTTGTCGTAATCGGCGACGGCATAGTGCTGGGTTGCACGGTTGTCCCAGATCGCTAGATCGCCGGGCCGCCAGTCCCAACGAATAGTGTTTTCCAGCTTCGTGATCCGCGTCTGGAACAGGTTGAACAGCGCGGCCGACTCGGCTGGGCCCAACCCGACGAACCGTTTGACGAAGTGGCCGAGCAACAACACCCGCTTACCCGTCTCGGGGTGGATGCGGACCACCGGATGCTCGGTTTCGTAGTAGTCGGAGACGAACTCGTCGCGGAACTGACGTTCTTCGGCGGTGGCGAGTTCGCGCGGCGAGGCGTAGTCATACTGGTTGGTGTGCACGGCCCAAAGGCTTTCGGCCAGCACGCGCAGCGGTGCCGGCAACTGTTCGTAGGCCGCCTCGGTCGAAGCCCACGTCGTGGTGCCGCCATAGCTGGGTAGCGCGACCGCACGCAATAGCGACGCCTTGGGAATCCGGTCGACGAACGTGACGTCGGTGTGCCAGCTGTTGGCCTTGTCGTAGCGCGAATCGATCGGCAACAGCCGGGTCCCGCGCGACGTCACCGTCGGATGGGCGGTGGTCGGCGTGCCCAGCGCCAGCGCGAACGCCAGCTGACCCTCGTCGTCGAGGTCCTGCTGTTCGCGGAAGAAGATCACCTTGTGTTCCAGCAGCGCCGCGTTGACGTGCGCCGCGGTGGCTGAGTCGACCCCGTCAGCAAGGCGGACGCCGTCGATGCGGGCACCGATGTTGGCCCCGAGCTTGACTACACGAACGGACGAGGGCACGAATAACCTCCATCGACGCTTCACTACCCCGCTAGAGAATGACGACGTGACCCTCGCCCGCCAAGATTTGGACTCAGCGCGAACGCAATTGGGCGATTCCGTCTGATCTTGGTTTCGGATTTGCCACTATCGGGTAACGGCCAGTGGGCGGTACTACGGTTGCCGGTCACCGCAAGATGTGGAGGTGGGTGTGGGCGCCCTGTGGGACTACCTCATTGCGCATCACTCGCAGTTGATCTTCGACTCCTATCAGCACGTCAGCGCCGTCGTTCAGAGCGTGGTGATCGCCACCGTCATCGGGGTGGCGATCGGGGTGCTGACATACCGAAACCCGTTGGCGGCCAACCTCGCCACCACGACGTCGAGCGTCATTCTGACGGTGCCCGCGTTTGCTTTGCTCGGCCTGCTCATCCCGGTCTTCGGCCTCGGTGTCGCCGCTAGCGTCGCCGCTCTGGTGCTGTACTCCCTACTGCCGATCATCCGCAATACGATCGTGGGCCTCAACGCCGTCGACCCGGCCCTCATCGACGCGGCCCGCGGCATTGGCATGAGCCGGCTCTCCACACTCAGCCGGGTCGAGTTGCGGCTGGTGTGGCCGTCGATCCTGTCCGCGATGCGGATCAGCACGCAGATGTCGATGGGCGTGCTGGCGATCGCCGCCTACGTCAAAGGTCCCGGCTTGGGCAACCTCATCTTCGCTGGGCTTGCCAGGGTGGGTAGCCCGACGGCGATTCCGATGGCGCTGTCCGGGACCCTGCTGATCGTCATCCTTGCTTTGCTGCTCGACGCGATCCTGGTGCTCATCGGACGGCTGACGACGTCGAAAGGCCTTCAATGACAGAACAATCCGGTGCGCGGATCCTCCTGGACCACGTGTCGAAGGTGTATCCGGGGTCCAGTCAGCCCGCCGTCGACGACACGTCTCTCGACATCCCGGCGGGCGAGATCGTGATCTTCGTGGGGCCGTCGGGGTGCGGAAAAACCACGATGATGCGGATGATCAACCGGCTCAGCGAGCCGACGTCGGGCCGCATCCTCATCGGTGACAAGGATGCGCTGTCGATCAAGCCGACGGAGCTCCGGCGGTCGATCGGCTACGCGATC
>LZSH01000045.1 GCA_001665255.1 Mycobacteriaceae bacterium 1482268.1
ACGATGAGCAAGGTGCTGTGCCCGCTCATGGACCTGCCGATCAACAGTCCGTACCTCGGCCGTGCGTTCACCGAGTGCGAGCAGTGGCGAGACGGTGTGATGGCGCGACTGACGAAGGAGCGGCCGCAGCTGATCGTGGTCGATATGTCGAGGCGGTACGGTGCGGACTTCGGGTTCACCAGCTATGACCAAGCGTGGCAAGACAGCCTGAGGCGGCTCGTACAGCAGTTACGGAACACGGGCGCAAAGGTTTTGGTGCTGGGTCCGGTTGCGGACCCGCATACGACGGTGCCGACGTGCCTGTCGGCACATATGGACAACGCGGTCGCGTGCACGCCGGCGCGGCGTGACGGACTCAACGACCCGGGCATAGCGGCCGAGGCCGGCGCGACAGCGGCAGGAGGGGGGCAGTATGCGGCACTGTCGGAGCTCTTCTGCACAACCGAGCGCTGCCCGGTCATCGTCGGCGACACGTTGGTGTACCGCGACGACAACCATGTCACGTCCGAGTACGCGGGGGTCCTCGCTCCTGTGCTGACCGAGATGGTCGAGCGGGCACTAATGCGGGCCTAGTGGCTTGCGCGTCCTACTCGGAGTCGTTGGCCGCGGTCTTGTTGGTGGCTTCAGCTGCAGCCTTCTGCACGCCGCTGACAGTGTCGTTGACCGCCTTGGTCACGCCGTTGACCGTGTTGTTGATCGCCTTCTGACCGTCGGCGGCGATCTTGTTGAGCTGCGTCTGTGCCCGCTTCACCGCGGCATCGGATTGTGTGCGAATGTTGTTCGCAGCGTTGGTGATCGACGCGCTCGCCTTGTTCAACCGGTCGTTGAGGTTCGCGCTCACGTTGGTGAGGTCCTTGGCATTCGTCGTGATCGGGGTGTCGGTGCTGCCGCCTGTGTCAGCGCCGTTCGCGCTGGAGGGGGCCGCTGCGAGCGATGTGGTTGAGGCGGACTGATCTCCTCCTGTTGCATCTGCGATCGAACCGGTCACCTGCTTGAACTGGCTGGCGGCTCCATTGGTGAACGATCCGACGTTCTCGTTCAGCACGCCCTTGATTTGTTCTCCCACAGGCTTGACCGTTGCGTTCCACACAGTCGTGCCTACCGATTCAACAGGATCGAATACTGCGCCCAATCCGATCAGCGTGGCGACATCGGTGACCTGCGTAGGAGTCGAAAGTCCAAGGTTCAACACGTCTTTGCCGATCAGACCGTCGGAGGACTCCTGGCCCACCGGCTCGCCGATCTGAATGGGCGGTACCAGCCCGACGCCGAACAGCGAAGGCAACGTGACGCCGATCCCGGTCGTGCCGACGTTAAACGCACCCATCGAGTACTCGATCGGAATGGGGACGCCCGCGACATTCGCCAGCAGGACCGATTGCCCGCTGTTGTAATTGACGCCGTTGGTACCGACGTACCAGGCCTGCAACACGTTGGTGTTCGTGATGGTGGTCGAGAGGAAGGGAATGTTGAGCGTCTGCAGCGAGGTGCCGGCGAGCGAAGTCACGCCTGTCGCGGTCGGGAACAGGACGCTGGTGCTCACTCCTCCGAACGAGGCAATGCGGAAGGGCAGCTCGCCGCCCGCAGCGAAAATCGGTACCGCGATGACGGTGGCCGAGTGGGTATCGGCCAGGCCGTCGGCGCCGAGCGCCTCGAGCAGCTCGTCGATGTTCACACCATCGGGCACCAGGCTGTCGAGCGGACCGATGGCGATGGTAGGCATTGCGGCCAGGAAGCCGGCCGAGCCGTCGAACGGTAGGTCGTAGCTGCCCGAGGCCGCGGGGATCCACGCGGTGATGTCCGGTGTGGCGACGATATCCAACGCCGCCAGAATGTCGCTCAGGTCGGTCAGGCCAGAGCCGATGCCGAGATCTGAGAGCACTCCGCCGAGTCCAAGGTTGCCGAGAAGGCTGCCGAGTAGGGCGTCGTCGAGATTTCCGGCGAGTTCTGACAGCGACAGCTGGTCGAGGTTTACGTAGGTGTTGCCGACCGAGGTCGTTTCATCGAGGCCGAACCAACTCCATGTCGTTGTGAGCGAGCTCTGATTCGCCGTTAGGCCAAGCAATTCGGAGAGATCGACGTTGTCGTCGATGAGTTCGATCAGCTGAAGGCCCCTCACGAGGCTGAGGACGTCGCTGACACTGCCGAGCACGCCGTCAACCGCGCCGAGGGAATCCAACACCGACCCCAGCGGCCCCGTCTCCACCCCTAGGCCGCCGAGGATACCCGCGAGAACCGTCGCAGCGGTGCCCGCCGGAATCCCGGGAACTGCCTCGATGTCCGTCCCGTTTTCCAGCGCGTCGGCCAATGCCCCGAGAATTCCCTCGAGCGTGGTGAGGTCGTTGTAGTCGTAGTCCGAGTCGAAGCTCGGCAGCAGGCCGCCGGACGCTGACGAGAACGGATCCCAGAACGATTCGAACGCCTCGTTGACATTCCCTTGGGCGATGATCATGTTGTCCAAGCTCTTGGACATGTCTTCGATCAGCTGGATGTAGTCGGGCCCAGCGGTGAGCAGGACGTCGCGCCAGGTAAGTGCTTTGTCGGGCGAGGGCGGCGCCATGCCGACGGTCAGGGCGGCAGCGGTGGCGGTCGCGGCGGTCACTGTGGCGAACTTTGTGGACCTGCTCTTCAAGCTGCGGTGCTTGGACATGGTCAGCGGTCCTTTCAGTGGCCATCTCAGGTTCTTCTCAGGGACACTAACACCCTTGTGATGGCTGTCACAAAATAGCTGGTGGTTTTACCGCGCTTCGTCCTGTGGATAAGGTGAATCCCTTAATGGCGTGGTCGCCAAAATAAATGCGCTGGTTAGCGGCCTCGGTGCTTACCGGGCGGTCAGATATCAGCAACCGGCACCCTTGTGCTGGCTAAGTTGCTGTACCCGATCTGCCGCCACATAGTTGCCAGCAACGTCAAACTCGGATGCCGCTTCGGATTTCGCAGGTCCTTATTCTCAGCGATGCACATGTCCCATCAGCGGGACACGCCCCGGTGACCGCCTGCGGGTGGGCGGCTGGCGCGTCAGCAAACAGAAGTACGTTGTTAGCTGGTTATCGCCAAGGCACTTTGTGCGGCCGCCGCCGTCTGATCGACATAGCCCCGTCCGAACAGCACCACGTGCGCCAGTAACGGGTAGAGCTGGTGCAGCCCGACGCGCTGCCGCCAGCCCTGTCGCAATGGCCGTGCTGACTGATACCCCGCCAACACCTCGTCCAGAAATGGGCACCCGAACAACGCCAACATCGCCAAATCCGTCTCCCGGTGGCCGCCGTGCGCCGCGGGATCGATCAGCACCGCTCCGCTCGGCGTCCACATCACGTTGCCGCTCCACAGGTCGCCGTGGATCCGATAGGGCGCATCGTCGTCGTCGTAATCGCCGGCTCGGCACCGGTCAATGACCGCATCCACCATCTGCTTCGCGTCATCGCTCAGCCGCCACTCCGCGAAGTTCGCCATCGGACGCAACCGCTCCTCGGCATAGAACGCACCCCACTGCCGATGCCCCCACAGCGACATCGGCAGAGGTTCGGCGAGCGGGCCGAAATAGCCATCCCCGTGCCAGCCGTCGGGGCCCGAACCGAAGTACTCCGCACCCGCATCGTGCGTCACGGCGAGTCGAGATCCGAATTCCCTGGCCGCGTCCCGTGTCGGTGCCACCGACTCCAGCCGCACCAACGTCAGCGAGTGCTCGTCGAAGGCGACGACTCGCGCGCACGGCACACCGCCATCCACCGACAACCAACGCAGGCCCGCCGCTTCCAGCTCGAAGAATCCCGGCGGCGCGCTGTTGTTGGACTTGACGAAGTCAGGCACGCGGTCGACGCGGCAGCCCTACGAGCATCGTCAACACTCGATCCCGCACGCCTACAGGAAGATTCGGCGCCAGCGCGGTCTGAATCTTCGGCAGAAGCGCCACCACGTACCGCGCCTTCGGCCGACGGGCCGTGAGCGCCTTCTCCACCACGGCCACGACCTTCTTGGTGGGCGATGCCATTTTGCGGGCCGCAGGCACGAACTTCTTCATTCCGGCGATGTGCTTGGCGTACAGGTCGCGCTGCTCCGGCGACAGTCCTGCCTCGATCTGGCGAACCATGTCATCGGCGGTCCGCCACATGTCCGTATCGGTCTGCGCGGGCTCGACCAGCACGACCGGAATCCCCCATCCCTTGAGCTCGATCCGCAGCGCATCACAGCCCGCCTCGAGAGCGAACTTCGAGGCCGAATAGGGCCCCAGCATCGGCGTGGCGATCCGGCCGTTCACGCTAGAGATGAACACCACCCGTCCGCGCGATTCCCTCAATCGCGGCAAGGCGGCCTGCGTCACCGCGAACTGGCCGATGACGTTCGTGTCCAACACCTTTCGCCACTCCTCGGGCGTCACCGTCTCCACGGGACCGCCGACGGCGATCCCCGCGTTGTTCACCAGCGCGTCGAGACGCTCCGGCAACGAGCCGGGAAGGCGCGCGATGTGGTCGGCGTTGGTGATGTCGAGAATCACCGCCGACACCCGCTGCGGATCGACCTGGACGATCGCGTCGGCGTCCTGCTCGCTGCGCACACCCGCGATGACGTCCCACCCAGTGGACGCCAGGTGTTCGACGATCGCCCGGCCGATGCCCCTCGCCGCGCCGGTCACAAGAACTGTTGGCATAGCCGCGACCTTAGTCGTCGGCGGGTGCCGGCGGCCCGAACCAGAAGAGAATTGCGGTGGCCGCCACCAGCGCCGCGACCAGTGCGATCACCGGCGCCACCATGAACCGCGACAGGGTCGCTCCGACCACCGCACCCAGACACATCGTCAGCACCACCGAGTACCGCAGCTTTTCTCGCTGTCCTGTTCCACCGGCGAGTCGGCTGTCCACACCGATGCCGACAATGGTCGATGTCAAGACGGTCGTGCTGAGTTCCTGGATGCCGAACTGGCGGGCCGTCGCGTTCTGGCTGCCGAAGGCAACCGCAAGACCCGCGATCAAAATCAGTTTCGTGTTGTCCTGGTAGTCCAGTATCCCGGCGCCCGCGAGGATCGATAACGTCACCAGCAGAACGCATTCCACCGACAGTGCCGCGGTGACCCACCGGCGGGTGTCGTGCTGGAGGTGGCGGGCGAAGCGGCCGCCGATCACAGCTCCACCCAGGAAGCTGCCGAATGCCACGACCGCCGCCGTCATGTCGACCACGCTTTGGCGAGCGAACCAGAACCCCAGAAAGATCACGTTGCCGGTCATGTTGGCCACGAACACGTGGCCAAGGACGAGCACGCTGATCGCGTCGATGATGCCGGTGCCAAAGGTCAACAGCAGCAGCCCGGCCACCGTCAGTCGATCGGAAACCGGTGAGGTGACGGGCATCGTGCCGGCTCTACAGCTGCGGGGTGAGATCCAGTGTCGTGACCGTCGCCATCCTGGTAATGCGCCAGTCTGAGCGAACGCGCTTCATCTCCAGCCGGTACGACAGGTAGCGCAGCGACGGAATATTCTTCGATACCGGGCTCGTAGCAACGGAATTCGTGTACACGATGGCCGACGCGTCAGCCTGGTTCACCGATTCCACCGCCGTTCCGAGCACCGACGTCGTGTTTGTGACCTGTGCCTGTTTGTTGGTGGCCACGATCGAGTCGATGAACTTGCGGTACTGAAACCCGAAATCTCCGCTGAGATAACTGGCGGACCGTTCGCCGAGTGAGTCCATGTTCTCCGGTGTGTACGACCACAGAGTGGTGATCGCGTCGGCCGCCGTTCTCGCGATGTCGAGTTTGGTCTCGACGAGCGCACGGTTGGCGATCACCGGTTGTGCCGTTGCCCCGAGGAATCCACCGCCCGCCACGAACAAGACTGCGGCGGCCGCCGCGGCGATCTTCAGCCACTTACCGGCGGGACGGTGCGGGACGAGGACGACCCCTTCTGCGGGGGCTTCTTGGGCAGCCTCTGCCTCGGTGGCGTCTTCGGCGTCCTCGGCGACGTCGGTGGATTCGGCGACCTCGGAGGATTCGGCGACCTCGGGCTCTTTCTTCCGGCGCCGCAGGAACCGGCGCCGACTCTTCGGCGCTGCCGGTTCCTCAGCGGCAGCCGTTTCCTCGTCGACGACAGCGGTTTCGGTTGTTCCCGGTGCAACGGCCGGCGCGTCCTCTTCGACGGCCGCGGTTTCCGGCTCCGGCTTGGCCGCACGCAACCTCTTACCGCTCGGCATCCGGTGGCGGGGACGGGGGGTCGACGGCGCCGCAGTCGAATCCGAATCCGTGGTCAGATCACCTGAATCAGTTGGCTGATCTTCCACAGCTGCCCTTCCTTCTTGGCCGTTACCACCCACCGGTTTCCGCTCTCGATCGTCTTACCGTCAGGCATCGTGCTCGAGACATTGGTCGCGACCAGAACGTCGGCGCTGCCGTCGTCGTTCCAGCGCTGGACGCCTGCAGCCACGACATTGCCCTGCGTCGGTTCAGCGCGGGCGACACGGACGAGGATCTCGTTGATCTTCTCCTTGAACATCTTCGCGAAGTCGCCGGTGGCCTGCGACTGGATCCGGTCGCCGTAGTAGTTGGCCTGGAACGGATCCAGCGTCGTGTAGGTCGTCATGAACGACTTCACGTAACCGATGACGTCGGCGTCCTTGGCGTTGGTCCTGCTGTCGGTCTCGTGTGACACCAACATCAAGGCGCTCGCCGTGATCGCCGCCGCCATGAGTACGGCTGCGATGGTTGCCACGAGCGGAAGCCCCCATCGCCGTGGCGGTTTCGGCGCGGGTGCGGCGTAGAGCTCCGGCTCCTTGGAGTCGATCTTGCGGCGCGGGCTCATTGCGGTGCCTGTCCCATAAACGGCTTCTTGAGCACGCTCAGGTTGGCCACCCGCCATTTCCCGTCACGGGACTTGTCGAAATCCACCAGCACCGTCGCGGTGATGAAGCGTAGGTCTTTCGGATCGGCGCCGCGCTGGCCCTGCATGGCTAACAACATCGTCGCTCGATCCGCCGACACGTTGGTCACTGCGCTGGACACCGCCCAGTACTCATTGGCAGTGGCACCTGTCTTCTGCGCGGTCTCTTGTTGAGAGATCAACTGGGACCGGTAAGTGTCGGTCGCCAGCGACTGTGCCCGCGCGAAGTCGTCCTTCAGGGTGTCGGGGTGGAACGTCAGCATCTGCTCAACGATCCGCGGACCCTGGTCTGCGATCTGCCGGCGTGCATCGTCGACCGCCCGCTCGGGCCGGTAGACAATCATGTAGTTCACGGCCACCAGCGCTGCGCACACGACGACGGCGCCTATCAACACCTTCGCCGTGAACCGCCGCATGTCGCGTCCTGGCGGATCAACCCGCCGAACCTCGGTGCGCGCCAACAGGTCTGCGAACGTGCGGTGGCGGGAATCCCACAGCGGCCACAGCCAGCCGATGAAGAGCGCGGCGGTGTCGAGCAGGTGGGCGACGTCACGGGCCAGCAATCGTCCGAAGCCCGCCGCGGCGCCGTCACCACGGCGCACGACACGGATCCCGACCAGCGCCCGGCCCAGGCTCCAGCCTGTGACGGAGGGCAGCAGCCAGCGATTCGCCAAGATCGCCAGGACGATGACCGCCGCGACGGCCATGTACACCCACCACAGCCAGCCCTCCCGCGGCGCGGTCCACGCCAGCGGCGCCAGCACCGCGAGCACGCCGATACCCAGAAGGACGTCCAGGCACAGTGCGCCCGCGCGAGAGGGCCACGACGCCAGCGGTTGCACCGGCAGCGAACCGTCGAGCACCGGGTCCGCGCTCGCTTCGAGAACTGCCGTCACGAGGTGACCTGTTCCATCTTGTCGATTCGATACTGGCCCTGATCGGGCGTCATCGTGACGCGAAGCCGGTATCCCGACTCCTGGTCGGCGGCATCGGAATTCGTCACCTTGATCCGCACAGCCACCAGCACGTCGACCGATCCGTTCGGGTCATGCCGCTCCACAGCGGCCCGCATCTCCGACACCGCGACCTTGACGTTGGCTGCCTGGTAGGCCTCGACCAGGATGCCGCCGAATGTGGATGCCTGCGCCCCGAATGCGCCGGTCGAGCACTCCATGATCTTCATCTGCGCGGCGGACATCGCGGCCGTGTCGGGCGCCTGCAGGGCGGTCACACAGTCCTTCGCGGCTTGCAACGCCGCGGCGTCGTTGCGGTTGACCTCGTCGATGCCGCGGCTGTCACGGATGAGCAGGATGCCCCCGACGACCGCGGCGATCGTCAAGGCCAGCAAGCTGACGCACACCGCAGTCATCCAGCCGCGGCCCAGCCGCGGCGGGCGACGGTCCACGTCGTCCTGAACTGATTCCTCAGCTACCGAATCGTCTGGCGCGTCCTCAGCATCGGTGGGGTTCAGCTGGCGGGTGCCAGCATCTCCTTCCATCCGTCGTCTCCTGGATTCTTCGAATTGCTGACGGAGTATTTCACGCCGTCTGGCCCAACGACTTCGCCGCTAGACGGGCTGTACACCGCACTGCCTGGTGCCGGAGTGTACGTGCAGAGGTTGGGTTGTTGTCCACTGCACCGGACGCTGCCCTGGTTGGGCGGGGTCAGGGGATCGCTGACCGGCTGGGGCGACCCACCGGGTGGCAGCTGGTCGGCAGGCAACGGGTTCATCCCGTTGTTCACCGAGGGGGCCGGTATCACGTAGCCGGGCTTGACCGGCTGGTCGCAGCGGGCCGCAGGCGCCGGGCAGTTCACGATCTGGTTCGGGTCGCCGTACCACGGGTTGGTGCCCAGCGGGATGTAGGGCTCATTGCTGCGGCATTCCTTCGGGGTCGCCGCGCGCTTACCCGGCACATCGGCGCACGGATAGTTGCGGGCCCCGCGGACCACGTTCTGAGCGTCCTTCGGGATCTTGCAGTAGGTGCCCGACGGCAGCGGCGCCATGCTGGTGTCGGCGGGTGACCGCCACTGCGACGCAGGCAGGAAGCCGGTGAGGCAGGGCGGCGGCTGGTTGATCGACAGGCCGAAGTGCAGGAGACCCTCGTTCTCGAAGATCGTGCCCGCCTGCGAGATCGTGGCGCCCTGCGGCAGCACAACCAACGCCTGCTCGAGACCCTTGTGGTAACGCTTGAGCATGTCGATCACGACTTCGAGGTTGGCCAGCGTCTGCGGCAGCGACTCGCGCACATCGCTGAACGTCGCCGTCACCTGATCCAGCGTTGGCGGCGCCTGCTGCAGCCCGCTACGCAGTGCTTGGTCCTCCGAAGCGGATTGTGCGGCAAGGATATTCAGGTTGCGTGACCACTGCTGGATGTTGTCGCCCGAGTCGGCCTGGCTCTGCAGAATCGGCGTTGCGTTCTGAACAATGTCGTTGACCTGAGGCAGATTCTCCTCGAAACCCTGCGCGAGGTTGGTGGTGCCGTCAACCAACCGCTGCAGCCCAGGACCCAATCCCCCCACCGCTTTGGACGCTTCGGTCAACAGCGAATCGATCTTCTCCTTCGGCAGCACGGCAAGACCCTTGTTCGCGGCGTCCAGCGCGGGACCGACTTCGCTTGGCACGGTCCCGGTCGTGATGGTCTGCCCGTTGCTCAGATACTTGCCCGGGTTACCCGTTGACACCAGGTCGAGGTACTGCTCGCCGATCGCCGAGACCGAGTGCACGTTGGCGGTGGCGTCGACCGGGATCTTGTAGCGGTTGTCGATGCTCATCGTCGCTCTGGCGCCGTCCTTAGTCGGCTCGACGGCGGTGACCTTGCCGATCTGGGTGCCGCGGTAGGTGACGTTTCCCGTCGCGTACAGGCCGCCCGACCTGGGCAGGTCGGCGTAGAGCTTGTACTGGCCGATGCCGACCAAGCTGGGCAGCCGCAGGTAGTACCACCCCAGCACGATCAGCGCGATGATGGTGAGGATCGTGAAAAGGATCAGCTGGAACTTGATGAACCGCGTCAGCACTGCTCACTCACCCCTTTCCACCAGCGGTCCGCCGGGCGCGTCGTGCGGGTTCGGTGTGAACCGCAGATCCGGCAGCATCGTCGCCGGGTCGCGGCCCCACGCCTGCTCGAGCGCCCGCAGCATGCCGGCCACACCGGTGCCGGACAGGAAGCCCTGATCCAGCGAGCTCAGTGTCAGGTCCACGTTGAGTGACACATTGATGTAATCGCCGCGGACGACTTTCGGCACGTTCTCGATGCTGAACGGCGCGGTGAGCAACAGTTTGAGCGCACCGAGCAGGTACGGCGATGCTTTGCCCAGCTGCTTCAGCGGCCGCTGCAGGTTCTGCAGATTCGTGTGCAGGTTGTCGCTTGTCGGTGCCAGTGCCGCGTCGGCTGCCCTGCTGATGCGGCCCAGAGACTCGACGGCGTCGGCGAAAAGATCTCGGGTGTCCGCGAAATGCTTGATCAGCGGCGGGAATTCGGTCAGCACCTTATCCAGGGTGTTGGTGCGCTGCCCGACGATGTTCAGCAGCCGGTTGGTTGAGTCGATCGCCCGGGTGATGTCGTTGCGCTGCTGGTTGAGTCCGTCGGTGAAAGTGTCCAGTCGGTTCAAGAACTCGCGGATCTGATCGGCGCGGCCGGTCAGCAGGTTGTTCACCTCGGTCTGGATCACTTCGATGTTCGGGATGCCGCCACCGCGCACGATCGTGGCGACGCTTGCGAGCACCCGCTCTGTTGTCGGGAACGCCGACGCGTTCTTCAGGGGAATGGTGTCGCCGTTCTTCAACTGCTGCGACGACGGTTTCGGCGGCGGATCGAGCTGCACGTGCTGCGAGCCCAGGAGGCTGGTCTGGCCGATCTTCGCCAACGTGTTCTGGGGCAGCTTCACGCTGTTTTCCAGGTCCAGCGTCAGCGTGGCGACCCAGTTCTTCAGTTCGATCGAGCGCACCCGGCCGACGTAGACGTCGGCGACGCGGACCCGGCTGTTGACGTTGAGCGCCAACGTATCCGGCATCTGCACGTAGATCGTCATCTTGTTCGACCCCGTGCCGGGACCGCCCGGCAGCGGCACATTGGCGATGCCGCGCCAGCTGCCACAGGACGTCAGCACCAGCGCGACCGCCAGCAGTCCGGCGGCGCGCCGTGCGATGCGGCTCCACTTGCGCGGTGTCATCAGCCACCTCCAGCTTCAGCGGGCAGCGGTGGTCCCGCCGGCGCCGGTGGGGCGGCGGCCGGAGCGCCCGCGGGCGCCGGCGTGATGGCGCCGAGCGGATCGCCGGGGATGACACCCGGAGCCGGACCGGGCGGCGGTCCCGGTTGCGGGTACCACGGCGGCGGCAACGGATTTCTCTCGTCGTAGGCGTTCGGCGGGCCGGGCAGCTTCCCGTTTGCGCCGACGCCGAATGCCGGTGGCGCACCGGGGATCTCGCAGTCGGGTCCACCGAGCAGTTCGGCGAGGCACTCCGGCGTCACGTTGCGCTCGGTGTGCGGCTGGACCTCGATGCCCTGCATGCCCGGTGCGGCGACCCAGCCCGGCTCGTGGTTGCCGTGCGAGAACAACGTGTCGCGCGACCAGATGCCTGGCACGGTGGTGTCTTTGTAGCCCGGCGCCGGCTGCAGCCGCGGCTCCGAGTACGCGATCTGCTTGGGCAGAGTCATCGCCGTCACGAACTGGTTGAGACCGATTGGGGGGTAATTGAACTTGATCGCGTCGAGGATCGGCGCCAGGTACTGCGCGCACAGCTCGGCAGACTCCTGGTAGCCCAGGCGGCTACCCGCCTGGATCGAGCTGCAGATGAACTGCAGCGGGTTGGCGAAGCTGGAAATGGCCGGCAGACCGACGATGCCACCCGCGTTCGGCGAGGAAATGTTCATCAGGTTGGCGCCGAGGTTGGGGAACACGTGCAGGCCGGTCTCGAGCCCGTTCAGCGGCTCGGGCTGCAGTATCGCGTTGGTCACCTCGGCGAGGTTGTCGATGTCGTGCGCGAGCACCTCACCGTTCTCGCTGATGAACCTGCGTGTAGTGGACAGCAGATCGTTGAGATCGCGCAGCGCTGTGGCGAGTTCCTGGTCGGTGTTGGTGAACGAATTTGTGAACTGGGCCAGGTCGTTGTTCAGCGCGACGAACTGCTGATCGTTCTTGTAGAGCGCGTTGACGAACAACGCCAGGCTCTTGACCACCGCGAAGAAGTCGCCGCGGCCCTCGTTGAGCGTGGTGACCGCCTCCGACAATGCCTTGAAGGTCTTGTTGATCTGGTCGCCCTTGCCGGCCAGGCCGTTGGAGAACGACTCGATGATGTCGCCGAACGGCCCCTTCGGTTGGTCCGGCGTCGGCCCGAGGTCGGTGAGGATGCGATTGATCGAGTCACGCAGCTCGTCGTACTCGACGGGCACCTGGGTGCGATCGAGTGGGATCACCGCGTTGTCCTCCATCACCGGTCCACCGGTGTAGGGGGGCGAGAGCTGAATGGTGCGCGACGCGACCAGGCTCGGGTTCAGGATGGACGCGGTGGCGTTCGCGGGCACCTTGTACTTGTTGGCGTAATTGAAGGTGACCTTCATCTTGTCGCCGGCCGGCTCGATCGAGTCGATGGTGCCGACCTTGACGCCCATGATCTGAATCTTGTCGCCCGGGTACAGGGCGAGCGTGTCCGGGAAGTACGCGACCACAGTGTTGTAGGTCAGCTTCTTGTACAGCTGCCAGGCGACGACGCCACCGATCAGCGCCAGCACCAAGATCAGCGCACTGACAATCACTGCAGCCCGAGAAACGTTCGGCAGCTTGAGGTTTCGCACATTGAAGATAGTCGTCATGGCGACCCCGTCGTGAAGAGTCCGCCCGTGCCCGGCGGTTGATAGGGCGGATTGCCCGTGAAGGGCGGGGTGTCAGCCGGGCCGGGCGCTGGTCCCGGTCCTGGCGGCGGCGGAGGCCCGTTGAGGGCCGGAGGCAGCGGTGCGATGCCCGGAGTGAAGTCCGGTCCCTCGGGCGGCAACGGGCCGACCGGCACGGTGCGCGCACCCGGCGGTGCGGGCGGCAGCGGTGCGGGCACACCGCCCATGTCCGGCGGCAGCTGGCCGGGAACCGCCGCGGCGGGCACGCCTGGCGTGAAGCCGGGGCCGTTCGGGTTCGGTGGCGAGGTGATCACGTCGGGCAAGGTGTAGTCCTGACCGGGCGGGTTCGAGTACGGGTTCGGTCCGAACGGACCGGTCGACAGGTGCGAACACGGCAGCGGGTCATTAGGCCGGGGCAGCGTCTCGGGCGTCGGCGTGTACGAGCACGGGTGGCCGGCGACGACTGCAGGTCCGGGATGCTCCGGCGTGCCCTCGAGTACCTCGGGTCCCGGCGCGGGCGCCCCGTTCGGGAAGCGGGTGCCGTTGGGATCGGGGAACCGCCAGGAGGGCAGGCCCGCGTTGCGCCAGAACTCCTCGGGGTCGATGCCTCGCTTCTTGAACGCGGCGTCGACGAATGGCTGCAGCAGCCATGACGGCAGCAGGTTGACGAGCATGACCTTGAAGAACGGTCCGGACGCGATCGCTTCAGCTAGCGACGCCGTGAACTTGCTCAACGTGGACAGCACGTCGACCAGGTCGAATTTGCGGTCCTTGAGTATGTCGCTGATCACGCGCAGCTGCTCCAGCACGTGGTTGAGGTTCGGGTTGTCGTTGATGAACCCGGTCACCTGCGACGAGAACTCGGAGACACGCTCCAGCAGCATGCTGACGGCGTAGCTGCGCTCGTTGATCGCGGCGAGCAGCGTCTGCGCGTTCACCAACAGCGCGTTGATCTGCTGGGAGCGGTTCCCGAGCACACCCGCGATCTTGTTGGCGTTGGCCAGCAACTGCCGGACCTGCTCGTCGCGCTTGCCGATCGTGTCAGAGAAGCGAGCCACCCCGTCGAGCGCCGCGCTGAGATGCGGGTAGGTCTGGTCGATCGTCTCCGACAGCACGTTCAGCGACCGCTTGACCGTCTGGGTGTCCCAGCCCGACGCCGCTTTGGTCACGTCGAAGAACGCGTCGTAGATCTGGTACGGCGTGGTGGTCTGCCCGAGCGGAAGAGCTTGGTTGGCGCGCAGCGCGGTGGTCCCACGAGGCTCGATCTCGAGCGTCTTCTTGCCGAGGATGGTGTCGGTGCGGATCGCCGCGCGGCTGTCGGTGCCGATCTGCGTGCCGCTCAACGTGTAGCCGATCTTGACCTTGTCGCCCTCGATCGCGAACGAGCGCACCTCACCGACGTCGACCCCCGCGATGCGCACCTTGTCGCCGCCCGCCAATTGACCGGTGTCGGAGAAGTACGCGTAGTAGTTCGGTTGCGCCATCAGCATCGGAACGCTGGTGAAGCTCTGTCCGACACCGATCACCAGGATGGTGATGAGGATGCCCATCAACCCGCCGCGGATGCGGTTCGAACCCTCGAGTGTTCTCATTGCGGCGTGCACCTACCCGTGGGCTGCGACCACACTTTCACGGTGCGCACAGGTCCGCCGGGCTGCAGTCCGGGCAGCTTCAACGTGACGTCGCACGCGTAGAAGTTGAAGAAGTCGCCGTAGACGCCACCCGCACGGCCGATGATCTTCAGTGCCGTCGGCAGCCTGGTCAAGGTGTCGTTCAATTGATCCTTCTGGTCGACAAGTGGCTGCTGGATGACCTCGAGATATCCGATCGTGCTCTGCAGCAGGGGCCGGTTGTCGGCGAAGAGATCCCCGATCGTGCCTGCCGCATCGCTGATGTCGGCGACCGAGCTCGCGATCGGATCGGCCCGGTTCTTGAGGCCGGTGATGAGCCTCTCGAAATCGACGATTGTGGAGTCGAACTGCTGCTGGTGCTTGACGGTAGTGTCCAGCACGTTGTTCAGATTGCGGATCACCTCACCGATGGCCTGGTCGCGGTCGGCGAGCGCCGAGGTGAGCTGCCCTGTCTGATCCAAGATGTTGTTGATGGTCCCGCCCTGGCCCTGGAAGATCGTGATGATCGACTGCGCGATGTTGTTGACCTTGTCCGGGTCGAGCGCGCGGAACAGCGGGCGGAAGCCGCCGATCAACGCATCCAGGTCGAGCGCAGGCTCGGTGCGCTCCAGCGGAATGGTGCCCCCCGCAGGCAGTCGTTTGTCGCTGTCACCTCGCTTGAGTTCCAGGTAGCGGTCGCCGATCAGGTTCAGGTAGCGGATCGACGCCGTCGTCCCCTGGAACAGCTGCAGGTCACGCTCGACGGCAAAGTCGACCTTGGCTGCGCGTCCACCGTCCTGTATCTCGACACTCTTGACCTTGCCGACTTCCACGCCGGACGCTCGGACGAACTGGCCGGCGCGCAGGCCGCTGGCATTGCTGAAAATGGCCGTATAGCCGGTCGTGCGGTCGAACCGCATCTGCCCGAACACCACGATGATGATCGCGGTGAACAGCAGCAGCACCAATGCGAAGATGCCGAGTTTGATGGCTGTACCGGTGATTTTCATGGGTTGATCGTGAACTCCCCCAGCTGACGGCCCCAGACGTATTCCGATCCCGGGAAGAAGAGCGGCGCCGCGGCGACAAGCGGCAACGGAACAGTGGGCACAACGATGGGCAGGAGGCACGGCGGCAGGCCGGCGCAACCGAACGGCGAAGCCAGCTCGATGTGGTTGTACGGCGCGATCGAGGCGCCGGTGTCCATCACCAGGTAGGGCGACGGCCACAGGTCCTTGGTGACGGGTTGCCAGCAGCCGGGCCTGCCCTCGGGACCGCCGTGTGCGTTCACGCGCGGCAGGTTGTCGGGGTAGACGTAGGCGTTGCTCGCGCCGAGGACCAGCGAGTGGGTGTTCAGCGAGTAACCGTTACCGCCGAGGACAGATGAGAACTTCGGCTCGACGTCGTGGTAGTTGCGGATCGTGCAGTACAGCGCGGGGCTGTACTCGTCGAGCAGCGCCGACGTCGGGATCAGGTCCTCGGCGCCGCGGACCAGATACGGACCGCCCTTTTCGAAGATCTCGGCGCCGGTGTTGCCGAACCCGATCGAGGCCATCAGCGCCTGGTCGATGTTGCCCTGTTGTTCGTTGAGGGTGCGGGCCGTGGTGACGGCGTTCTCGAGGCCGTCGAACAGATCCGGTGCGGCGTTGGCGTAAACGTCGCCGAGGTCGGCCAGCAGCTGGTTGTCCCTACGGATCTGCGGCATCTTCGGGTTCAAGTCGCCGAGGATCTTGTTGCCGTTGATGATCGATTGACCGAACCGGTCGCCGAGCCCCTGTAGCGCCTGTGCTGTCGCGGTCAGCGTCTGGTTGAGCTTGATCGGGTCAACCTTCTCCGAGATCGAGGTGATCGTCTCGAACAGCGTGTTGAACTCGGTGGTCACATGCGTCGCGTCGATGACATCCGACGACGAGATCCGTTGCGGGCTTGGGTTCTTCGGCGACGTGAAGGAGATGTACTTATTGCCGAACACCGTCGTGGCGTCGATCTTGGCGTTGACGTTCTTCGGAATCAGGTCGAGATACTTCTTGTCGATCTCGAGCGTGATCTTCGCCCGCGGCTGGTCGCCGACCGAGGTCTCGCTGACCTCTTCGACGCGGCCGATCTCGACACCGTTGAACGTGACCTTCGAGCCGGGGTCCATCGACAGGCCGGCGCGGCCGGACATCATCGTCACCTGTTCGCGCGGCAGGAAGTCGCCGCGGAACTGCAGATACACCAGCACGATGGCGACGATCGTCAGCACGGTCAGCACGACGCCGGCCAGCTTGTAGGGCGGTGTGCGCGAAGAGTTCAGTGGGGCCGTCATGCGCTACACCGTGAGGTTGAAGTTCGGGTCGACGCCGTAGAGCGCCAACGAAGCGAACAGGACAACACACACGATCGCCACCAGGGACGCACGCATCGATCGGCCGACGGCCTCACCGACGCCTACCGGTCCGCCGCTGGCGTAGTAGCCGTAGTAGCAGTGGTTGAGCATGACGATCACCGAGATGACGATCGCCTGCACGAAGGACCAGAACACGTCGTCCGGTCGCAGGAAGGTCCGGAAGTAGTGCTCGTAGGTGCCTATCGACTGGCCGTAGAACATCGTGGTCGTCACCTGGGCTGACAGAAACGACATGATGATCGCCATCGCGTAGAGCGGGATGATGACGACGAAGCCAGCCATCACCCGGGTCGACACGAGGTAGGAGATGGATTTGATGCCCATCACCTCGAGGGCGTCGATTTCCTCGGCGATCCGCATGGCGCCGAGTTCGGCCGTAGCGCCTGCACCGACGGTGGCCGCCAGCGCCTGACCCGCGACAACGGGGGCGGCGATGCGCACGTTGATCATTGCGGCGAAGAACCCGGTGAACGCCTCGACACCGATATTGCCCAGGGACGCGAACCCCTGGATCGCGACCAGCGATGACCCGGACAGGGTGACGAATCCGACGATGGCGACAGTGCCGCCGACCACCGCCATCGCGCCGGTGCCCATGCCGATTTCGGCGATCAGCCGCAGTGTCTCCTTGCGGTAGTAACGCAGCGCGTGGCCGATCGAGCCGATCGCGGTGACGACGAACCACGCGACATGGCCCACGCTGTCGAGGAACCGCGCGGGTGCGCCGGCCACTTTCTCCGTGCGGGCATAGCCCTTGGGAAACCGTGACTTGAGGACATTGACCGTGCTCATGTCAGCTCCCCGTGCCGAACCGGACACCGATGGTGGTGAGCACGACGTTCACCGCGAACAGGGCGATGACGCAGAGCACCAGCGTCTCGTTAACGGCGGTGCCGACGCCTTTCGCGCCGCCGGCGACGGTGAGCCCGCGGTAGCAGCCGACCAGCCCGGCGATCAGGCCGAAGGTGGTGGCTTTGATGACCGATATCAGCACCTCGGGCAAGCCGGTGACCAGCGTCAACGTGGACACATACGCGCCTGCGGACACGTTCTGCAGGTACACGCCGAAGATGAAGCCGCCGACCAGGCCGATGGTGATGACGGCGCCGTTGAGGAGGAGCGCGACGAACGTCGAGGCGACCACGCGAGGCACCACGAGCCGATGGATCGGGTCGATGCCGAGCACTTCGAGCGCGTCGATCTCCTCGCGGATGGTGCGGGCGCCGAGGTCGGCGCAGATGGCCGTCGATCCAGCGCCCGCGACGACGAGCACCGTGACCAGCGGTCCCAGCTGAGTGACGGCGGCCAGCGCCGCGCCCGCACCTGAGATGTCGGCCGCGCCGAACTCGGTGAGCAGGATGTTGAGGGTGAAGATAAGCAGCACGGTCAGGGGGATGGACACTGCGAGCGTGGGCAGGAACGACACCTTGAACAGGAACCAGCTCTGGAGAATGAACTCCCGCCACTGGAAATCCCGGCGGAACAGCGCCCTGCCGGTCAGCACGCACATGCGCACGAAGCCGCCCACAGCCTCCAACGCAGGACGGGCCTGTCTGGCGACGTAGTCGCCGAGCCCGGGCTGCGTGGCCGTCACCGTTGCACTCCCACGCGAAGGCCACGGCCGACGTGGCGGTACGGCAGCCCCTCTCGCACGCCCCCTCCTTGCACCGAAGCCAAGTCTGTGACCGCCGTCTCCCTACCCGCGAGTAGTAAGACGGACCACAGGACTGTACCCGATGCCCCCCGCGGGGTACACCGCATCCGTCGGATTGAGCCCCTAACCGTTAGCAAAGCCAGCCCACCCAGTTAACTTTCGACCTCGGCGACAGAAACCCTTGTCGCAGAGGAACTTTCGCCGGCGTCAACCGGCTTTGCGGCGGAGAACCGGTTTCTCAGTTCCGTTTTGAGGACTTTGCCAGAGGGGTTACGGGGGAGGGCGTCGACCACCTCGAGGTGCTTCGGATGCTTGTACCGCGCAAGCCGTTCGGTGAGGAATGCGTCCAGGTCGGCCAGGCTGAGGGAGGAATCGGCCGCCGCCGTCCCCAGAGCCACGATCGCGACGGGGACCTCTCCCCACTTCTCGTGGCTTCGCCCGATGACTGCGACTTCGGCGATCGCCGGGTGGGCGGCAAGGACGTTCTCCACCTCCGCGCAGTAGATGTTCTCTCCGCCGGAGATGATCATGTCCTTCTTGCGGTCGACCACCCAGATGTAGCCCTCCTCGTCCTGTCGCACCAGATCTCCGGAATGAAACCAACCGCCCGCAAACGCCTCTGCGGTCGCGGTCGGATTGTTCCAATAGCCCTGCATGAGAGTCGGGGCGCGATAGACGATTTCGCCGACCTGGCCGATCGGCACATCGTTCATGTCGTCGTCAACCACTCGCGCGCTGACGGTCGGGATGACCTTGCCGACCGAGCCGAGCTTGCGAATTGCGTCGTCCCCCAACAACATGCATGTCACCGGCGACATCTCGGTCTGGCCGAACGCGGCGAGAATCTGCGTGCCCGGGAAGGTTTCGGACATGCTGCGCAGCAGCGTGTCCGATGCGGGCGCAGCACCCCACGACAACACCCGCAGCTTGAGCTGACGCGGGTTGGCCTGCTGTTCGGCGCAAACCGCCTGCCACTGTGCGGGCACCAGGAAGATGCCGGTGACCTTTTCGGCTTCGAGCACGTCGAGCAGCGTGCCGGGGTCGAAATCACCAAGCGGATAAATCACCGTCGGCACGCCGAGCAGCAGGCCGATGATCATGTTGCCGATGCCCGCGATATGAAACAGCGGGACGCCGATGAACCCGACGTCGTTGTTGATGTCGGCGCCGTTGGTGAACAGGAACGTCATCGCCTGCCCGGCGAGGTTCGTGTGGGTGAGCACCGCGCCCTTGGGCCGCCCTGTCGTGCCCGAGGTGTACATGATCAGCGCCGGCGAGTCGTTGGGGATGTCGACCAGCGCGGCCGGTTCGCCGTCCTCGGTCAACTTCCGCATGACCCCACCCGAGATCGCCTTCCTGGTGGCCGACTGCGACGCGAAGGTGATGATCGCCGAGGCCGTGCTGGCCAAGGTTGCGACCGCCGTGCGGGATCTGGAGCCGACGCTCGAAACGGTCGTTGTGGCGGGGGTGGCCACCGACGGCGGGGTACTCGGCTACGACGACCTGCTGACCGAGGACGGCGAACCGGCCGCGCTGGTCGACATCCCCAACGACTCGCCGGCGCTGATCATGTACACCTCGGCG
>LZSH01000046.1 GCA_001665255.1 Mycobacteriaceae bacterium 1482268.1
ATCATCGACGTGCCGGAGTCGCTGCGGCGCCGCAAGGCCCGGCGTCGCGCTGAGCAGTTCACCTGGCCCAGGGCGGCCGCGGGCATGCTCGGGGCCTTCGGCGCGCTGTAAGCGCGCAGCCCGGTCTAAAGGCTACGTTTGCACCAATGGCGGGCGTGGTGGACGGACCGGTGGAGGCCGAGCGGACGAGGACGCTCTGGTTCGCGCTGCTGCTGACGTTGGCCAACGGTTTCCTTGATGCGCACACCTACATCGCTCGGGGGCACGTCTTCGCCAACGTGCAGACCGCCAACGTCATCTTCGCCGCGATCGATCTGTCCGAGAGCAGGCCTGCCGCCGCCCTGGGCCAGGTGAACTGCTCAGCGCGACGCCGGGCATTGCGGCGCCGCAGCGACTCCGGCACGTCGATGATCGACGACACCGCACGGGCGATCGCGCGCGGGTCGTTGTCGGCGGTGGCGCCGCTGTCGGTGGTGAGGATCTCGGCCAGCGCCGAAGTCCGCGACACGACCGCTGGTGTACCGCAGGCCAGCGCCTCCAACGCGGCGAGCCCGAACGTTTCGTGTGGGCCGGGGGCCAGCGCAACGTCGGCAGACGCGAGAATGGTCGCCACCGTATCGCGGCACCCGATGTAGCCGGTGAAGTGCACCGGCAGGCGGGCGGCCTGGCGCTCGAGCCGTGCCCGCATCGGCCCTTCTCCGACGACAACCAGCCGCGCGTCGACGCCTGAATGCCGCAGCGCACCAACGGTATCGATGCTGCGGTGCGCATGCTTTTCTACCGAAAGGCGTCCGCAGTGCACCAGTAGGGTCTGCCCACGACCGGCCCACCGCTGCCGCATCGCCGGCGAGTGACGGCGGGGATGGAACTGCTCGAGGTCGACGCCGAGTGGCACGGTGAGCACGTTCGGTGCGTGAATCCGGTCGAACTCCGCACGGGCGAACGCCGTCGTGCACACCACCGCGTCGTAATCTGCGGCGGTTCTACGGTTCGCGAAGTCGGCGATGCTTCTGGCGACGCGAGGCGGAAGGACCTGTCCGACAAGGCGATCCAGCCGTTCATGCGAAATCATCACGGTGGCGACGTCGTGTCGCCTGCCCCACCGTCCGAGCGAGCGCAAGGTGAGCCGGTCGGACACCTCGATGGCGTCCGGCGCCAGGTCTTGCAGTAGTGCCGTCACCGGTCGCGGCAACACGGCGCGATATCCGCCGGTGAAGGGAATCAGCCTGGCGGGCAGACAGATCCGTGTCACGCCCGACTGCAGTTCGGCACATTCGTGCTGCTGGCCGGGCACGATGAGAAACACTTCGTGCCCGGCGGCGCAGTATTCCGCACCGAGACGGTCGACCGCGGTCCGCAGGCCCCCTGAGCGGGGTCCATAGAAGTTGGCGACCTGAACTACGCGCATGACACGAATGAGAACCGGCACGTCTGTGCCATGAGCGACGCCCCCACGACTGGTGCCTTAACGGCCCGTGAACAACGGTGCGACCACTGGCCCGGAGATCCCGCGCTACGTTTCAGCGCTACGTCTCAAGCGATTTCGGTGAGAACCAGCCTGGCGTTAGTCACCCCGCCGGTGGCGGAGTGGCCGCTGTAAACGGAAACGGTGGCTGCGGAGGCGGCGGCGCCGACGGATCATCCAAATTCACGACCCCCATCGGAATGTTCGTTCCGGGCGGCGGTGCGGTACCCGGGAGCGGCTGACCGAGCTGGTCGGCCGTCAGCCTGCCCATCTGGTAGTTCCAGATTCCGTGTGCGCCCCTGGCGTTATCGAAGAAGTTAGCGGGCGGCGCATCAGGAGCGGCCGGCGTATTGCTGTACATGGACTGCTGGCCCTGCCTGTCCAACGAGAAGTTCGTCGGCTTGAGCGCCCCGATGGCCTGCTGATCCAGAATTGTCTGCTGTGGTGTGGCCGCGACGGGCTGTCCGTCGGCGCCGACCATCACCGGGGTGGGTTGGCCCCCCTGCGTTGTCGGCATCGGCGCTTGACTCAGAAGAAAGTCATAGCCCGACCCTGGTGCCATCCCACCTGCAGGGAGGAAGTTCTGCAGAGTTCCGGCCGGTGGGATCAACCCCGTAGGTGCCGGCGCGGGGGCCGAGGGATCGGCGGGCGCCGGTACGGGCGGCGGCGGATCATCCGCGGCGGCGGTCGCCGCAGAGGCGACCGCCGCACCGACGGCCAGGATGCCCGCCGCCAGGCCTGTGGCGAGATGATTCCTGGCTGTCACGCGGTGAAGACCAATCACGTGGGCACGAATCATGCTGACTCAGAACACCTTCGTGACGCCGTAGTACGCGACGACATCGTCAGTGTCACCGTTCGAGCTGGTCAGAATTGCGTACGACCGCAGGGACGACGCGCCGACGCAGTTATCGATCTTGATATGGATGTCCTTGACGGTGACCCGTACCGAGTTGCCTTTGTAGGACTTCTTGTCCACGGAAACGTTGGTGACCGTGCCGGGCCTGGGATCGACCTCGATCTGGCCCTGAATCGGAAAGCTCATCGACGTAGGGAGGTTGATGGCGCCCGCGCCTGTCAACGAGGCCGCGTTGGTACCGACGCCGATGCTGCCGATGAGCTTGACCTTGTCCATCTCGATCGCGCAGCCGATCTGATACCCCACCTCCAGCGATCCGCCCTTCGCCGAGCCCATGCCGGAGCCGGTGAAGGTGGCGCCCACCAGCCAGTCACGCGACGCCAGTGAGGTCGTCAACGGGGCAATGGGCAGTTGCGTCTCGTCCTTCGCGACGACCGTCAGCGTGCGTCCGTCGGAAGCGTGCGCAATTCCGGGAGGACCGGACGCGACGACCCCGGTGTCGGGCGGGGGGCCGGCATCGCCGGCGGGAACCGCCGGAGGCGGATCGTCCGCCAAGGCGACCGCGGCTGGGCCGGCTGGGACCAGCATGCAAACAGCAGCCACTGTTGCAAAACGATTCAACATGTCTTGTTGGCGCCTCTCCATCGTTCGATTCCCCACGGGATCTGTCCTGAGGAATCTTTAAGGGAGCGGATGTCCAAACGGTAAACGGAGCACCAACAATTCGCGCCCGGTTCCCGACCACTAGGCGATCTGCGGTGCCGCGCATCGGTTGTGGAGAAGCGTGCGCTTATAACACGTCGGCAAATTTTGTGCGCGCCGAGCCGACCAATCTCGCACAACCATTTTTAGTTCGCGCACGCATCAATGCGACTGCGCGCCGGGCCTCTGGTGAGGGGATGCGGCGCAAACGTCGGATGCCCACCACCGGTGGTGAGGGGCATGCGACGTAAGCGGCCTCGTCTACGCCGAGATAGAGCAGGCAGGTGAATATGCCTGGGTCACACCATCTTCGTGACGCCGACGTAGGTGACGACGTCGTCGGTGTCATCGGTCGAGCTGGTCAGCGTCGCGTAGGACCTGATGAACGACGAGCCGGCGCACTGGTCGAACTTCACGCGCAAACCCGTGACGTTGATCTTCGGACTGGTGCCCTTGAACGACTTCTTGTCGACCGGAACGATGCTGACGGTGCCGGGCTTGAGGTCGATCTTCATCTGGTACGACAGCGACGGCTGGATGGTGATCGGGAAGATGCTCCCGTTGGTGAACGGAATGCCGATGCCTGGGGTGATGCCCGCCGAGATGATGCTTTCGATGTCGTCCTGGGCGATACCGCAGCCGATTTGGTACCCGGCCTCGAGCGTTCCGCCGGCTAGCTTCGGGCCGCCCGAGCCCGTCACGGACCCGGTGAAGGAGCCGTCGACCAGGTATTCCCGCGATGTCGGCGCTCCGGTCAGTGCGGCAACCGGCTCCATCGACTCGTTGCTTCCCCCCACCGTCAAGGTGTAGCCGTCGGGCGTCTTCAGAACACCGGGAGGAGCGGACGGTACGGGTCCGGCAGGTCCCGGGCTACCGGGCGCGCCAGCGTTGCCAGCCGGCACGACCGGCGGGGCCGGCTCGTCCGCTAGCGCGAGGGGGGCTGTCCCGACCGGGACCAGCATGCAAGCTGCGGCCAGCGTGGCAAAACGATTAAACATGTCGAGTTGGCGCCTCTCATCGTCCGAATTCCCCACGGGGTTGTCCTGAGGAATCTTTAAGGGGACGAGTGTCCAAACGGTGAACACAGCGCTAACGCTTGGCGCCCTATTCCCATCTACCGGGCATCTCTCACCGCCGACATGCGGGCGCCCTCGGGTACGCGTCGGTAGAGACACGTAATGGATCGCTCTGTGGTACCGGCTGTTTGGTAACCGTTCACCAATCGGAAAGGTCCCAGACCCACCATCGTTCGCAGAGCCAGCCCTTGCCATCCGGACGGCCGTGCTTGCGGTGGCGGTCGGGGCAGTCTGATTCCAAGATGTGAGCGTAAACCGAGGGGTTGAAAGGAAACGATGAGGTCATTTCACGTGGGTGGGCAGACGGCGGCGACGGCATTGATGGCTTTCGGCGTTGCCCTGGCTATCGTTCCGTCCGCATCCGCCGAACCCGCGGGCGTCGATCAGCCTCAACCCCCGGTTCCTGCGCCAGCGGCGCTCCCGGGCGCACCAGCTGCGACCCCGGAGGCCGCCGCTGTACCCGGCGCGCCCCTGGGTCCCACCGGCACTCCTCAGGGCGCTGCTCCAGACACTGTCCCTATGCAGTCTTCGGGTGATCCGACGAAAGATGCCTGCGACCTCTTCAACAAAGCAGTGAATTATGCCGCGATCAACTACGAGGATTTCGCAGACTTCGGCGCAGGCAGCGGAAACTACGTCAACTACGCCGATCAGACCGTTGACAACGCCAACGTGGCAGGGCGGACCGCACTGAGGCAAGCGGCCGGGGCGGCGCTGAACGCATCCGGCATACCGGGCGCGGCTCCCGAGACGACGGCGCCGATGCGGAACTGGTCGTTGAGCGCCGCGAAGCTCGTCTTGGTCATGGGTGTCCGTGGTGGCGGCGACACGCTCAACTCGACGGCGACCGAACTCAATACCAGCGCGAGGGAAGCCCAAATGGCTTGTGCCCTTGCTCAAAAGCAGGCCTGAGTCACCGCGGCTGGCTGTGAAAGCCGCTGTCGCAGTAGTCTTCCTGACCGCGGCCTGCGGATCGACAGTTGTCGGCACGGCGGTCGGACCTGGTCAGCTGATCGATGACGGTGCCACCGTGGCACTGCTCGACCCAGGAAGCTATTCGTCGATCGCGGTCCCGTTGCCGCCCAAAGGTGCCGACGCCGGCGCCGTCCTGGAAGGCCAGCGGATGGCCGACGCCGTCGTCGTCCCCAGCGAAGTCGACGTCGAATTGAGGCAACCCCGGACTTCCAACACCGGGGTGGTCGCGAACGCGTTCGCCTTGCGCGCTGACATCGGCTTGTCGCGGGCGAACATTGCAGCCGAAAACGGCTTTATCGCCGGCTTTTCGAGTGCCCGTGATATCGCGGGAGGGTCAGGCCCGGAGACATCGATGGTGAACCTGGTCATGCGGTTTCCAGGTCCGCGGTCGTCGGCGATGGCTGTTTCTCAGCTTGCCCGAACCGATGCGGCACAACGAAATACACCGATTCGCGGCCATCCCGACGCGGTCGCGACGGAGTTCGTCCTCAGTGACGGCGCTATCGTCGAAAGCTTCACCCCGCACGGGGCGTACGTCCTCTATCAGTGGGTGCACACCAAGGCATCTGTCCAGACCGCGGCGACGATGGTCGCGAAAGCCCTTGACTTGCAACGCCCGCGGATCGATCAATTCGTCCCTACGGATCGATCGCGGATCGTGGGACTTCCGGAAGACCAAAGTGGTCTCTTGGCCCACACCCTGCCGGCTTCGTCACACGCCGCCGGCCCGGAGATCGGCGTCTACTCCGCGCGGGGGGCCTTGCACTTCCAACCCGATCCCGTCTTTTCGGCCGCTCTGTTTACTGCCGCGGGTGTCGACTCCGTGTCGTTACGAGGCACGATGGTGATCGAAGCCGGCGACACTGCAGGCGCGGCGCGTGTCACCGACCAGCTGGCTGAGCATGATGTCGCGACGGGCGCTACGGTCATCCAAGGAGTCGCCGGACTCCGAACAGCGAAATGCGTTGACGGCGGCCTGAACACGCTCGCGGTCAGACCGCGGTTTCGTTGTTATGCCCGCAACGGCCGCTACGCGTTCACTGTCTTGTCGAGGCAACAGGACGATGTGCGTAAGCAGGCGGCCGCTCAGTATCTGGTGCTGGTCGGCTTCCGTCGCTGACCGACATATCCCGCAGAGACGAAGACGCGGCCCCATCCGCGTGAGCGGATGAAGCCGCGTCCGAAACCAGGTCCGAAGACTCAGGCAGGGGGCACCGGCGTGCCGTTGTTGACTGTCCAGAACGGCAGCTGGATTCCCGTGATCTGGGGGAACGGCTTGCTTCCCGGTACGGGGTCCTTGACGATCACGCCCGTGGGGAACTTCGGGTCGGTTACGGGGCCGAAGGTGAAAGGTCCCGGGTTGTAGATCGACGGGGCGATCGAGCTGAGGAACGAGCCGATGTTCGGGCTGCCACTCGTGGCACCCACCTTTGTCTTCGGGGCGGAGGTGTCGCTTGCTGAGGCGCTGTCCGTCTTGTTCGGGTGCAGGATCTTGTTGAGGGTGTCGCCCGGCTTGGCTTGTGCCGTGCCTGCTCCCACGCTCATGGCCAGCGCTGCTGCGGCCGTCGCCATGCCGGTCAGACCGGCGACCTTCGTCAGGTTTGCCCGGCGCTCAGTTTGAGCCGAGTGTCGTCCCACTGTTATGTCCCTTCCAAATTTGCTGTATGCGGAGGATCGTGCCTCCGCATGTTTCCGGATAACCGTATTAGGAATCGAACAGGTTGGCGCGATCATTTCGGTGAATTAAAGGTTTCCAGATAGTGAAGACACGCCGGTGGCGACCCAATTAACAACGGTTGCGCGGGTATTCGGGCCGGACTGTGCTCGCCAAGTGGTTCGCTTCGCGCGCCCATCTCCCGAGTCGGCAGCTGCAATCACGCTGGGTTAAAAGGTTCCTGAGCCGGCAACCACTCCGGTGGCATAATTTTGCTGAAGTGCGATCTAGGTCACAACCGGCGCCGCTCCGGGCGCAAGTGATTGGTTGCGCGGTTGCGACCGTCGGCGTCGCGGGACGGCAACGCATAGGTCAACAGGCCAGTGTGTCAACTGTTTTCGTAGGCTACAGCACGATCGCCGCCGGCGATGGATCCAGCCTGCGGATCACACGACGTATTTGCCGAACCAGTCCTGCACCCGGCGCCACGCGTCGGCTGCGGCCGTCGCGTTGTAGCGGTCGCCGGTATCGTTGAAGAACGCGTGGTTGGCGTCGGGCTCGGTGATCAGCTCATGAACCAGTCCGGCCTTTTCCAGGGCGGCTCTTGCAGCAGGCTCGGTCTTGTTCACGCGCTCATCGAGTGCACCGTAAAATCCAAGCACTGCAACGTTTTTAGAACCGGAAAAGTCTGGGTTGTCGGGAGTCGGGCCGTAGAACGGTACCGCGGCAGCCAGATCTGGGGCGCCCGCGGCGAGCAGACGCCAGACCAGTCCGCCGCCCATGCAGAAGCCGACGGCCGCCATCTTCTTGCCGGGTACGCGGCGGGTTAACTCACCGACCGCCGATTTGAGGTTGGCAATGAATTCCTCATCCGGGATCTTGCCAAGTGCCGCGGTCGCTTCGGCCGGATCGGTGAACTTCGCCGTACCGCCCTGCGGCGAAAGAAGATCCACGGCCAACGCCGAGTAGCCGATCCCGGCGAATCGGCCGGCAACCGAACGGACCCAGTCGTTGAGGCCCTTGTTCTCGTGAATCACCAGCACGCCTCCGCGGGCGTTCGGTGCCTCCGCCCACGCGGCGGCGAGCTCTCCCTGCGGGCCTGGCCACGTGATCGGCGCGGTGGGCACTACCTTGTCGGATCCGGGCGGTGGCGTGCTCGGGGACGTAGGCCCGCTCGCAGTCACTGCACCTGTCGATGTGGCAGGCGCGTCCGTCGTGGTCTTCTTGTTCTCACCGCAGGCAGTGATGATCGCAGATGCCGCCGCCGTGCCTACTCCGAGGAGCGCCAGCCGGCGTAGCGCCTCGCGTCGGGTCAACAATCCGTCGACGTGGTCGGTCGCGATTTCTTCGGCGATGTAACGCTGCAAGGGAGTCATCCTGGCGAGTATGCGCCTGAATGCCGAAGTCGGGTAGAGGCATCCGTTTTCGCGCCATACTCAGGTATGGGCGACGACACACCCGGCCGCCGGGTCCTGCGGGACAAGGTGGCAGTGGTTGCCGGCGCAACGCGGGGCGCAGGCCGTGGCATCGCCGCGGCGCTCGGCGAGGCGGGCGCCATTGTGGTGTGCACCGGCCGTAGTTCGGTGTCGGGCAACGAGAAATCGGATTACGACCGTCCCGAGACCATCGAGGAGACCGCCGCGCTGGTCGACGACCTCGGCGGCCACGGCGTTGCCAAACAGGTGGATCATCTCGAAGCCGGTGAGGTACGCGGGCTGGCCCGTTGGATCCGTGGCGACTACGGGCGGATCGACATCCTGGTCAACGACATCTGGGGTGCGGAGATTCTCAAGGGTCCGCCGCATACCTGGAACCGACCGATGTGGGAGCACGATCTGGCGGACGGTCTGCGCATCCTGAGGCTCGGCATAGACACCCACCTGATCACATCGCACTGCCTGCTTCCGCTGCTCATCGAACGGCCCGGCGGACTGCTTGTCGAGGTCACCGACGGCACCCGCCGGTACAACGACGAGAACTTTCGGCTGTCCGTTTTCTACGACCTCGCCAAGACCGCGGTGAACCGGCTGGCGTTCGCACACGGGCATGAATTGGCGCCGTATGGAGCGACGGCCGTGGCCGTGACGCCGGGGTGGCTGCGCTCCGAGATGATGCTCGACAACTGGGGTGTCACCGAGGACAACTGGCGCACCGCGCTCACGCCCGCCCGCGGCGGCGGACTGCCGACTGCCCCGCCCGGATTCCTCGAGTCGGAATCACCACGGTTCGTCGGCAGGGGTATCGCGGCGATCGCCGCTGATGAACAGCGCGCCCGGTGGAACCAGCAGTCAGTGACGTCCGCCGAGCTGGCCCGCGAGTACGGCTTCACCGATATCGACGGCAGGCAGCCGGACGGCTGGGCGTGAGCGGTTAGTAGACAACATTCGCAATGTGTTGACTTACCTGCCTGAGGTCTGTTCTATGGCACGGAGACCTAGGAGGGACCGGAGTTGGCAAGTGTCCGTTGAGGAAATCGTGCTCGGCATGTGGAAGGCACTGTCGGATCGCGACTGGGATTCGGTGAAGGGGTACCTCTCCGACGACTGCATTTACCTGGATATGCCCGTCGGTCCCACGGCGGCCGCGCGGGGTCCCGACGACATCGTCAAGCGGCTCAAGATCGGGATCGAGCCGTTGACGTCCTACGAGAACTTCACCGGCCTCATGGTCGACAACGGCACCGATGTGATGTACGAGCATCACGAGGAATGGCATTGGCCCACAGGCGAAGCGGCGACGTTGAAGTTCGTCACGGTGCATCGCGTCGAGAACGGCAAGATCACTCTTTGGAAGGACTACTGGGACATGGCGGCGCTCGCCGACCACGCCCCGCCAACCTGGTTAGCCGATTTCGCGACCGCCGACATGTCGTGGGTCTACGACGCCACCGGCCTCGTCTGACAACCCCTATTTCGCCCAAACGAACACATGGGCGAAAAAGTGCGAGAAGATCGCGCCATTTCGTCGATCTCGGCGGGCAGGGCGGACAACACGTTTCACACGCTCCACGCCATGCGGAACTTGTCGGCGAGTTCCTCCTCGCCGAGGTGGCCGTACGTCTCCTGCTCGTAGCGGCGCACCGCGATCGTCGCGTCGACGACCGCATCCCCCAGGATGCCCCGGATCAGCGCGGACCCGTCGAGCAGATCAAGGGCCTCGGCCTGATTGGTCGGCAGCAGCGTGACTCCGGCGTCGCCGCGCTGCTTGTCGGTCAGCGTCGCGGGGTCGACGGCCGTCTCCGGTGGCAAGGTCAACTTCCGCTCGATCCCGTCGAGCGCGAGCCCGAGGATCGTCGCCGTCGCGAGGTACGGGTTCGCCGACGGATCGACAACCTTCACCTCGACGTTCGCGCCGAGCGGATTGCTGTTGCCGCCGATGAGGAAACGCACTGCGGCCTCACGGTTTTCCGTGCCCCAGCAGACGAATGCACCCGACCAGTGTCCCGGTTGCATCCGCAGACCCGACAGGATGGACCCGCACAAGACGCCTTCCGCCTCGGCGAGCCCCGCCACCACTCCGGCCACCGCGGACTCCCCCTCCGGTGTCATACCCCGCGCGCCAGAACCGTCCGAGAACAACGGTGTATCACCCTTCTTGAGGGAAAAGTGTTGGTGCGCACCCGAACCCACGCTCCCGGCGAACGGCACCGGTGACACGCTGACCCGTAAACCGTACTGCCGGGCGACCCTGCCGATGATCATCCGCATGAGCAACAGCTGATCGGCGGCCGCAGTAGGCGGCTGCGGCGTCAGCGATATCTCGAACTGATTCAACCCGTACTCGGGATGGAACTGCTCGATGGAGACGCCCGAGCCCGTCGCCGCATTGGTCACATCGCGGACGAACCCCTCGTACTCGAGCACCCCCGCCAGACCGTACTGCGCCCACAGGTTGGCCGGCAGCCGACTGCCGTCGGGGCCGACGAGAAGAAATTCCAGTTCGTGACCCACGAGCGCGTCGATGCCCGCGTCGGCGAGCCTGCGCTCCACGCGGGACAACGCTCCCCGGCAACAGTATGGGTCCGGTTCGCCATCCTGTCCGTAGAAAGCGCCTGGCGCCCAAGCCAATCCGTCCCCGAGGATGCGTAGCGCCCCGAGATCGATCCTGATGCGCTGGTCGCCGACTACGCCGAGGGCATTCTTGAACGCGATGCCGACCTGGTCGATGGTGAAGACGTGCCACACGGGGCTCGCGCCCAGTCCCGGATCAGCGAATGCGCCCATCTTGCGCAGCGGAATGGTCTTGGCGTGAGTCAAGCCGGCAGGGTTCACCACTGTGCCGATGAGCGTTGCAACCCCGTCGGACTCCAGTTGGGCGATGGCCGCAGCGGCGAGGGGTTTGGCTGCCATAGCAGTCATTCTGCGCTGTGGCGCTGGAGGCTACAGGGTGATCTTGCAGCTTTGGCCGATGTCCAACGTCCGCAGCATCCGGCCCATGCCCAGCCACATCGCGCAGGACAACGTCAGGTCGGCCATCAGCTCGTCGCTGAAGTGCTCGCCGGCGCGTGCCCAGAAATCCTCGTCGTCGCGCAGACCGGTGTGGTCGGTGGCGAAACGCTCGGCGAACTCAGCCGCGATTCGCTCCTGCGCGCTGTAACCCGGCCACGTGCGCCATTCGGCAGCGTGGTCGTACAGGTCATCGTCGACGCCGGCCGCGATGCCCTCCGAGTCGCGAGTGTTCTGGCACACCACGCATTCGTTGTCGAGCGCGATGACCATCCGCGCCAGCTCACGGACCCGCATCGGTAGCCGGTTCTTGGTGTAGACGGCGCGACTGAATTTCAGCATCCCCGCACCGATGTCGGGTGATTTGACCGCCCATGCTGCGGCGTCGTCGTCGGCGAAGTCCCCGATACGGCTCATGGCCTCAAATCGTACGCCAGCACCCGCGCTAGGCCGAGGTGCTGCCCGGCGGCCTCGAAACACACTGCGCGAGGTAGAGCTCCTCGCCGAGCTTGCCCATCAGCTCGAGCTGGGTCTCGAGGTAGTCGATGTGATTCTCCTCGTCGGCCAGGATCTTCTCGAAGATGTTGGCGGTCGTCGCGTCCTCTTTCTCGCGGCACAGGATGATGCCCGGCTTCAGCCGGGCCATCACCTCGTACTCGATGGCGAGGTCGGCCTCGAACTGCTCGCGAACGGTCTGGCCCACCCGCAACGAGAAAAGGCGCTGGTAATTCGGCAGGCCGTCGAGTAGCAGTATTCGATCGGTGATTGTCTCGGCGTGCCGCATTTCATCAAATGATTCGGCACGCGTATGGGAGGCCAATTCGGTGAATCCCCAATTTTCCTGCATTTTGGCGTGCAGGAAATATTGATTGATCGCCGTCAATTCGCTCGTCAGTTGCTCGTTGAGCAATTTCAAGACGTCGGGGTCCCCTTGCATGCTGGCTCCTAGCGCCGGTCGCGTGATCAGGTCGGTGGGCTGTCGAGACATCGTCCAATCTAGTGCACGCGGCGCATGACCGGAGCAACAACAGCAAGCATGAGCGGTGTGTTTTCCGCTTTCCGGCAACGATCTTCACGAGGAAGATCATTATGAGGCGGGGCCGGTGGACTGCCTGCCCTAAGTAAGGATAGACTGCGCTAACATGCTTACCAGCGCAGCGGGACGAAGGAAAACAATGAGTGAGTACAGTTTGCACTCACTAATTCTCGCGTGCGATTTTCGCGTCGACGATATCGACCGAATGTGGACTTGGCTCAAAAAGCATCGGGACGGTTTGGCGTCTGTCGGTGCCCACCACGTCGTGGTCTACACCTCGATATGGGAACCCCGGCGAGTGTTAGTCACGATCGGCATCCGGCACGCCACATCGATGCGTGAAGTCTTGAGCTCGCCGGCGATATTCGAATGGTTCGACATCTCCGGCGCCGACGATATCCCACCGGTCTTCGGTGGCGAGGTCGTCGAGAAGATCGATCTGTACGAACCGTCGCCCGCCGACCATGTCGGCCGAATCGTCGTCGGTGTCATGTCGACCGTCGACGACGTATCGGAGCTGATGGAAAACGTGCACCGGGCCCTCGACCGGTTCAAGGCCGGCGGGGTCCGCAAGATCTGGGTGTACCGCGCGCTCGACGACGGGCAGGAAGTGATGATCCTGCAGGAGATCGACAATGAGGTCAACGCTCGGCAGTGGATCGATCACCCCGACGTCGCCGCCGAGTGGATGTCCCACGTCGGACTCGGCGCCTACCCGACTCAGTTCGTCGGCAAGTTCGCTCACCTCATGAGCATCGGCAGTAAGAACTGATGGGGCGATAGATGTTCGTCTGTCTGTGCGTCGGAGTCACCAGCCACGTGGTCAGCGAGGCCGTCGAGAAGGGCGCCTCGACCTCGAAGGAAGTGGCGGCGGCGTGCGGGGCCGGATCCGACTGCGGACGCTGCAAGCGCACTGTACGGGCGATCATCGAAGCGCACTTCGCCAACAACGGCAGGCCGTCGGCGGCGGCGCGCTAGCCGCCTTCGCTCCCCCGCCTTTCGGTGAAGGCCGCGAGCGCATCGGCGTTGGCTGCCGCGCCCATCAACTCGGCGAAGTGGGAGTTCTCCCGATCAGTGGCGGCGACGATGCCTGGCCGATACGGTTCGGCGATCGTTCTCTTGACCGCCATCAGGCTGGGAATCGGCCTGGCGGCCAGTATTTCGGCGTGGCGACGCGCTTCGGGCAGCAGATCGTCGGGCTCACAGACCTTCCACGCCAAGCCCATCCGCAGCGCCTCGTCGGCGCCGACCCATTCCGAAGACATCAGCAGCCATGCCGCGTTCTGCCGACCGACCAACTGGGGCAACAGATATGACGATGCTGCCTCCGGCGCGACGCCAAGGCTGGTGAAAGGGCACTTCAGCCGCGCCTGCGTGGACATGAACACGAGATCGGCGTAACCCAGAATCGTTGCGCCGATGCCGACTCCCAGACCGTTGACCGCGCAGATCAGTGGCTTCGGGAATTCGGTCAGCGCGTCGATCATCGTGGTGAAATGGCTGCCCACGTTCGCCATCGACGGATCGGTGATGCGCGCCTGCATCTCGTTGAGATCGTTGCCAGCGCTGAAGGCCCGCCCGCTGCCGGTCAGCAGCACGACGGCGACCTCGCCGTCCTCGGCCGCCTCCCGGATCGCGACGGCCGTCGCCTCATAGAGCGCCTCGTTGAAGGCGTTGAGCACATCGGGCCGGTCCAGCGTGAGCGTCCGTACCCGGTTGGAGTCGCTGATCTTGAGGATCACCGCAGTAGCGTAAGGCTCAACCGTTGCTGTAGACGCGAGTGGGTGCGACGAGTACAACCGTGCGGCGCTGTTCGGCCATCGTCCGGTCGTAGGCATCCCAGTCGTCATGGGTGCCGCCCGCAGCGGTGAACACTTCACGCAGCAACAGCCGAAGCTGATCGGAGTCGGTGAGCCAGGGTTGCGGATCGTCGGGTCCTGCGAGTTCGGCGACGCCTTCGACGGTCGCCCATTGCCACCCGTTGCGGAATGTTGCGGCCAGCTGCGGGCGGGCCCGCAGGTTCGCGAGCTTCACGCGGCCGTAGGTGACGAAAGCCAATGCGTCAGAGCCATTTTCGGGGTGAGGCAGGACGCCGGCATTGACCAGGGAAGCTTGAATGGTGTGGTCGGCCCGCAGCGTCGACACCACCGTCAGGCCGCTCTCACCGGCGGCCAGCGCCACCGCCTCTTGCAGTGTGGTCATCGGCTCACCTTTCCTCGCCCTTCGTGGAACGGACTGCGGTAGACGTAGCGACTCGTCGGCACCGTGTCGATGTTCTCGTTGGCGCCGAACGCGGCGGTGCTGGCGAGCATCCGCTCCATCCGGTTGCGCAGATCATCGTCGTCGGCGGCGCCGAAGAACGCGTGCAGGTCGGAGATCGCCTCGGCGGGAAACAGTTCTTCGACGATCGCCGAGATGGCCGGCGCGTCATCGCTGAGTGCGCGCACCACGGCGTTCTGGGTGTAGCCGAACGTCGCCTGGGTTTCGATCGCCACGGGTGTGTGGTCGACGTGCCACCGCGACAACCATGCCGCTTCGTCGAGTTCGGCGGGACGGCGAAGCAGGGCCACGTTGGCGAGCCCAGACGTGCGCTGACCGGGCACGGTCGTCGGCGGAGGCAAAGGCACCGATTCGGTGACGAGGTACGCCGCGACCGTGTCGCACTCCTTCGTCAGCCGGGCCGTGACGGACCGAAGCTGCTTGCCGTACGACTGCTGGGTCCACACGCTGACGAAGGCGACGACCGGCGGATCCATCGTCGTCAGGGTCATCAACGAGTCCCGCACCTCGGCGTCGCGCACATTGATCGTCAGACCGGGCAGACCAATGTCGAGAAGGTCGGCGGCGACATGGGCGCGCAGCCTGGCGCACCAGGCGTCGTCGGCGTCGGCGCCCCGCAGCGTGAGGATGACTTTCTCCACGATTCGAACCTAGCCGAAGACATTTTGGTCCTTCTGTCTTCCGGGCTTATCTATTCGGCGTTCTTGACCCGCGATTGCTGAGTCTTCAGATAGATTCAATTGCACGCTCGCAGCATCAGACTCGGTCAGGCAGTTGCCTTTTCGCGACGTCAATTTTCTGGAGGTATCGATGTCCCCACCACGCGGATTCGACGAACTATCGGGACGGGTTGCTGATCTCGCCCCGGTTTTCCGTGAACCATTGGATTCGCCCTACGAGATTTCCAATGAGCTGTACGCCGCGCTTCGTCACGTCCTGCACGACGTCGGCGGACAGATCGACCTGCCTCTGCCCTTCAAAGAGAAGGTCGAAGAGGAGTGGGAGATGAACACCTACGTGACATGCGAGTGCCTCGGTTGGCGTGGGGCGTGGAACTCCGAGGAACGCAGGCGCGCGGAGAACGACCTCGGCGCGACGCTGTATTTCGGATTGCCCTATTACGCACGCTGGGCGACGGTTGCGGCCAAGGTGCTCATCAACAAAGGCCTCATCACACCCGATGAATTGACGGCCAAGATCGACGACGTGCGCGCGCGGTTGGAGAAGAAGGCATGACCGAATACAGATACGCGATCGGCGACCGCGTCACCGTCAAGGACGGCACCACGTTGTTTCACACCCGCACACAGGCGTTCACCCGCGGTAAGACCGGCGTCGTCGTCGAGTACCGACCGGAGTGGGTGATCCCCGAAGACGAGGCCTGGGGTCGCGACGACGTGGAGCGCGGTGGTCGGCTGGAGCCCTTCTATGTCGTTCGCTTCCGCCAGAAGGATCTGTGGCCGAACTACACCGGCTTCGAAATCGACACCCTGGAGACCGAGGTCTCCGAACACTGGCTCGAACCGGCCGGAGAGGAACAGAAGTGAGCCACGACCACGATCACGGTGCCCACGACCCGATTCAAGCATCGGATCAGGTGAGCGAGTTCGAGATTCTGGAACGCGCGGTGCGCGAACTCGCTATCGAGAAAGGCCTCTTCTCCGAAGAGGACCACCGGCGCTTCTCGGAGTGGGCGGAGTCGATCGGCCCCAGCGGCGGCTCGAGGCTCGTCGCCAAGGCGTGGACCGATCCCGAGTTCAAGGCCCGGCTGCTCGCCGACGGCACCGAAGCCTGCAAAGAGGTGGGCATCGACTGGCTCGACCCCACCGGCGTGGGAACCCCGAGCGACTACACCTACTTCTACGTGCTGGAGAACACCCCAGAAGTGCACAACGTGATCGTGTGCACGTTGTGCTCCTGCTATCCCCGCCCGGTGCTGGGTATGTCACCCGACTGGTACCGCACCCCGAACTACCGTCGCCGCCTGGTGCGCTGGCCACGAGAAGTGCTGGCTGAGTTCGGATTGCACTTCGGTCCGGAGGTTGAGGTGCGGGTGCACGACTCGAACCAGAAATCGCGTTTCATGGTCATGCCGATGCGACCCGAGGGCACCGAAGGGTGGACTGAAGAGCAGCTGGCGCAGATCGTCACCCGCGACACGATGATCGGAGTCGCGCTGCCGCAGGCCGATTGGACGGCCTCCGCGCCGCCGTCGGGAGTGACGGTATGAGCGCAAACCCGTACGACGTTCTGCTCGAGACGCTGGCCCCCGAGGCTCGGCGTGAGGAATCGCTGCCCGAGCTGGAGCGCAAACCGGACCCGTGGGAGTCGGCGATGCAGGCGACATGCGAATGCCTCTCGTGGCGTGGCACTTTGGACAATCTGGAGCGCCGTCATGCCGAAGACGCCCTGGGCGAGACGACGTATCAGGACTTCCCGGTGCACGCCCGGTCGGCGGTGGTGACCGCTCACGAGTTGATGAAACGGGGCGCATTCACGCCCGACGAGTTGCGGGACCGGATGAAATCCGTGCGCGAGCGCTTCCACCGGGCATAACAGCGACATAGATCGCCGAGCCGGCTTGACCCGAATACGCGCCCGGCGGGGTGAGAATGTTCGGATGAGCAAGGTCCTCGGGTTGCGGCTGAACCTGCCGGACAACGGCGCGGTGACCCGCAGCCTGCTCGGTGTGTTCGTGGTGACAGCGGCCGCCCTGTTCTGGGGGCCGCCGGGCGCGGCGACGTCTGCGGCCGCGGCCGGAGCGCTCGCCGGCGCCATCGCAGTGCAGGACAATCCGTTGGGGCGCATCCCGATTGTGGTGGCCGTTTCTGTGGAGCTGGGCATCGCCGTGCTGGCCGGCGCAGTGTCCTCCGGCGTCAGCGTCATGTTTGTGATCGTGATCGCGCTGTGGTGTTTCTTCGCGGGCATGCAGTGGGCGGTCGGCGCACCCGCCGGCATGCTGGCCGGGGCGTCGGGCCTGCTGTTGGTGATTCAGCATCCGCAGCCCGCCCTTGCCGCAGCGGGGTCGGCGCTGTTCGCATTGTCGGCCGGGTTGATCCAGGCCGCGCTCGTCGCGTCATGGCCGCCGCAGCGGTGGCGGCTGGAGCGGGAAGCGCTGACAAAGGTGTACCGCTCGCTGAGCGCAGACGCCCGGCGGCTGGCCACCGAGCCGACGGCCGAGGTCGACTCTTCCCAACTGCTGGACTGCAAGGAAGCGTTCAGCAGCAACGAAGCCCAGTCTGGTCGCCGCACACCCGCATACCGCGATTGGCATGCGCTGCCCGAACAGATCGCCAAGACGTTGACGGCGTCTCGCGGCAAGGCAGCCGGGCAGGAGGCGATCCGCGAGCTGCTGACAGCGGCGGCGGACGCCCTTGCCGCGATCGCGGCGCAGAGCAGGACGGCGCGCAGAGACGGGCAGTACGCGCTCAAGGCTGTCGACGCTGCCGCCGCCACGGTAGACCCCACGGATGCGCCTGTGGCGCAGCGTCTGTCGCGTCAGCTTCACCGCGCGGACGCGCTGCGCTTCGGTCGCCGGCACTTCTCCGATTGGGCGCGTGCGGCCAAGACGGCGTTTGACATCGCCGTCGGACACCTCAACCCCACCTCACCGATATTTCGCCACGCCGTCCGGCTTGCCGGGGCCGCCGCCTCAGGCACCGCGATCGCGCGCTTCGCCGACGTCCCCGCGGGCTATTGGATCCCGTTGACGGTGCTGCTCGTGATGCGGCCCGAGACCGCGCACACCTACACCCGCTGTGTCGGCCGGGTAGCGGGCGTCTGTGCCGGTGTGCTGATCGCGTCCGCACTGACAATTCTCTGGCATCCCAGCGGTGTCGCCGCTGCGGTTCTCGCCGTGTTGTTCCTCGGCATCACCTATGCGGTGTCGATGTTCGGTTACATCGCGGTCACGGCTGCCTTCGGCGCGACCATCGTGTTGCTCCTCGACATCACCGACCCGTCCTCGTCGGTCAGCGATCTCCTATTCGCCGTCGTCATCGGCGGCGCGCTGGCGGTACTTTTGCACGTGCTGGTGCCCGACGACTCGCTGATCCGGTTGCGCCAGCGTGCCGGAGAACTGCTTAAAACCGAGATCGATTATGCCGCAACGGTTATCAAAGCCTTTGTGCACGATCTCGACCATCCTTCGGATGCCCTGGCAGCGGCATGGCAGCGCGCATTTCGGGCCCGTGCCGCGTTCGAGGCCGCCGCCGGGGCGACCAGGGTGGAGTCGCGTGAGCTGAGGCGCTGGCTGAGGTCGTTCCGTGCGGCGCTGAACGCCGTCACCAGTTCGTGTACGGCGCTGGAACAGAGCCTGCCTCCGCACCCGTCCCCGACGCTGAGCCGCCGATTCGTGCTCGCCGTCGACGACTACGTCGAGGCGCTTCGCGGCGACCCGCCGACCCCGGCCACCCCATGGGAGATCGACACCGTGCAGCTGGCTGTCGCGGATCAGCAGCTCCGCGAGGCCGCAACGCATCTCGCCTCGGATGACGGTGCCGCCCGCGTGCTCGTCGCCGAGATCGGCACGATCACCCGCAGCCTGGCCGGTATCGGCGTCGAGGCTCGCGACGGCGCGACACCCTGAAGCTGTGGCTCAGTTCTCGGCGCGCGCCCATCGGGGCGTGATGAACACGCCCTCAGCCTCGACGGTGACGCCCTCGTCGTCGGCAAGATGGCCGACGACGAAGGTCTTCACGCCTTCGGTGCGGTCGATCCGGGCTTCGGCGTGCAGCCGGCCCAGGCGCGTGGTGCGCAGATAGCGCATCGTGATGGTGCCGGTGAACCGGGGCGTGATCCCGTCACTGGCCACCTCTCCGAGCAGGTGGTCGAGGACGAGCGCTGACACTCCCCCGTGCACGTGGCCCGGCGGGCCTTCGTAAGCGGCGCCCATGACGAAATCGGTGAACGCGCCGCCGTCGTTGCCACGCTTGATCACCAGCGGCGGGGCGATCGGATTGCGGATCCCCACGGCAGGGTTGCCCCACGCCATGCGCTCGCCGCCGGTGGTGTAGCGCACTCCGAAGGCGCCCTGGATCTGTCGGGCACGCAGCCGCGCGGTAACCGCGTCGATCTCGGCTTTGGCGGCGGCTACTTCTGCGGCGCTGACCTCGGTCCGGATCGTCGCGTCGATCAGCTCACGGACCGAATCGGCGAGCGGCTCGTAGGTCGCGCGCAACCCTTCGACGTCCTCGGACGTCAGGTCCCCGATATGGGTGAACTCCAGCACTTAAAAACTAGAACATGTTTCTAGTCTGAAGTCGAATCGAGTCCGAGGGTGCTGTCCGCCTGCGGCTCACGCAGTGGCGTCGCGGCGATCACACCTGCTCAAAGAGGTGTCTTAGATTACCTAGACTATCGTAGTCATTTGTCTACGAACTGAGTTATCGTGCAGTCATGGCCGCTCGCAGCAACAGCATCGATCCCCGCGCCGAGCGCGTGCGGGCGAAGCTTCGCGACGCGGCACTCGCGCTGGTACACGAGCGTCCGGTCGACCACTTGACCGTCGGCGACATCGTGGAGCGCGCCGGGGTGAGCCGCCAGGTCTTCTATCAACACTTCAGCGACCGCGACGACGCGATCGCCCACGCGTTCACCGCCGCCTTCGCGTCGGCCACCGCCGATATCGCCGGCGACCCGCGTGCCCGGATCATGGCCTTGTTCGATTTCGCCGCTGAACACAGGGCGATGTACCGCAACGTGGTGCCGAGCGCGGTCACGCTGCCGGTTGTCGCCGCGTTCCGGGCCGAACTCACCCCCGCGTGCTACCAGATCGCCGCGGCGGCCGACATCGCGGGCCCCACCACTGAATCGGTGAGCCGATTCCTCGTCGGCGGTTTCGTCGAGGTGCTGCGCTCCTGGATGGAAGACCAGGACGCCATCGATTTGCGCGGCAGGGTGAGCGCCGCACTGGACACCGTCGGCACGCTGCTCGGCCTGTCCGCTGCCGCCACACGCTGACCGTTTTCCGAGAAAGGGCTTTCACATGGCACGACATGCCTCGGGCGAGGTGACCAAGTCGGGCATCCGCACCATGGTGCTCGTGATGCTGGCGCTGACGGCGTTCGTCGTCGCGATGATCGCCAGTTACTCCGGCGCCTTCGCCAGGCCGACCCTGCACCACCTGACCGTTGCGGTGTCCGCGCCGCAGCAGGTCATCGACGCCCTGCGGGACCAGAATGCGTTGGCCATCAACGTGGTTGGCGATGATGCCGATGCGCGGCAGCAGGTCAGCGAGCGTGAGGCCGACTCTGCCTACGTCGTCACCCCCACGGGCGAGTTGACGATCTACGTCGCCGGCGGTGGAGGTAAGAGTGTCGCCACCGCAGCCGAAAACGTCGGCCGCGCGATCGCGTCGAAGGGTGGTTTCACCGCGACCGTTGAAGATGTGGCGCCCACGTCGCCGGCTGACCCGTCGGGCACCGTCGCGTTCTACGCGATCATCTTCGCCTCGATCGGCGCGTCGGTAGGTGCAGCCGCATTCGGCTATCTGATGGGCAAGGTGCACCGCCCCGCCACCTTCTTTTTGCGCACGCTGACCTTGACCGGCTACTCGGCGCTGCTGGCGGGCGTCGTGACGGTCTACGTCGACGCCGTACTGGGCGCGTTGCCCGGACACGCCTGGGCCGTGTTCGGTGCGCTGTGGCTGTACGCGATGGCTGTCGGCGGCGCCGTCACCGGTGTCGCGGCGGCTTTCGGGACCGCGGCCTCCGCGTTCCTCACCCTTTTCCTGGTGGTCGTGGGGAATGCGGCCGCAGCGGGGCCAGTCGGCAGGCCGCTGCTGTCGCCGTTCTACGCCACGTTCACGATGATCGTGCCGCAGGGATCCGGGGTCGCGCTGCTGCGCAGTATCTCCTACTTCGGCGGTCACGGCGCCACGGCTGCGGTTCTGACCCTTGCGGTGTGGGGCGCCGCGGGGTGTCTCCTCGCGGCCCTCGCCACCGCATCGCGCGTGAATTATCGTGCCCTGCGTGAGCGTTTCGCTGGGCGATACCGAGCCGTACTACGACCTCGGGAACTTTCACCGGCCGGTCGAGACGCCGTCGCCGCAGGCTCAGATCTGGTTTGATCGCGGACTCATCTGGGCCTACGCGTTCAACCACGAGGAAGCGATCCGCTGCTTCGAGCGCGCCCTCCAGTTGGATCCAGATCTCGCGATCGCCCGCTGGGGCATCGCCTATGCCGTCGGTCCCAACTACAACAAGGCATGGGAGGCGTTCGACCCGGTCGATCTCGCCGCTTCGGTGGCGCGTGCCCGAATGGAACTGGGCCTCGCCGAAGAAGGACGAGCCTCGGCCGTTGAGCGCGGTCTGATCGAGGCGCTGCGGTCCCGCTTCCCCACCGACGACCCCGACGACGCCGACGAGTTGCAGGCCGGTCATACCGCCTACGCCGATGCGATGGCGACGCTCGCCGACGCCTATCCCGACGACATCGACGTACAGGCGCTGGCCGCCGACGCTCTGGTCAATGTCACGGCATGGGCGTTGTGGGACACCAGGACCGGCGAGCCCGCGCCCGGCTCCAGGGTCATCGAGGCCAAGCGCATCCTCGACGACGCACTCACCACGTCTGCAGGCCGCAAGCATCCCGGTGTGCTGCACCTGTACCTGCACACCATGGAGATGTCGGCAGCTCCCCAGGACGGCCTGCCCGCCGCGGACCTGTTGCGGGGCCTGGTGCCCGACGCGGGACATCTACAGCACATGGCCAGCCACATCGACGTGTTGTGCGGGGACTACCGCAACTCCGTGATGTCGAATCTGGCTGCGGTGAAAGCCGACCGGCTGTTCGTCGAACGCGAAGGGCCGCTGAACTTCTATTCGCTGTATCGCGCGCACAATCTGCACTTCATCGTCTACTCCGCGATGTTCGAGGGCAGTTCGGCCGTCGCGCTCGACGCCGCCGACGAACTCGCCGCGCAGCTCACCCCGGAGCTGCTGGCCATCCAGTCGCCGCCGATGGCCGACTGGCTGGAAGCCTTCGTACCGCTGCGGATCCACGTGCTCGTCCGGTTCGGTCGCTGGGACGAGCTGATCGCACACGCCGTCCCCGACGACGTCGAGCTCTACTGCACGACGGCCGCCACCATCCACTACGGCCGCGGTGTCGCCCACGCCGCCAGAGGACAGTTGCCGCGGGCACTCGCCGAACGGGACGCGTTCGTCGTGGCCTACGACCGCATCCCCGAGTCTCGCTATCTGTTCAACAACACCTCACGCGACATCCTGACGATCGCCGCCGCGATGCTGGACGGCGAAATCGCCTATCGGGAAGGGCATTTCGAGGACGCCTTCGCTCACCTGCGACGTGCGATCGAACTCGACGACGCACTGCCTTATGACGAACCCTGGGGATGGATGCAGCCGACCCGGCACGCCTACGGCGCACTGCTTCTGGAGCAGGGCCGCGTCGAGGAGGCCGCTGAGGTCTATGCCGCCGACCTTGGTCTGGACCCCACCTTGAGTCGGCCGTGCCAGCACCCGGGCAATGTGTGGAGCCTGCACGGCTATCACGAGTGCCTGCAGCGGCTGGGCCGGACCGCGGAGGCCGGCATCATCGGCCAACAGCTGGCGCTGGCTACGGCGCGCGCCGATGTCCCCATCGCGGCGTCGTGTGCGTGCCGGCTCGAGGTCGGCTGACCTAACGCCGTACGGTGTGTGCGTATGACCGAACCGGCATGGGTCCAGCACGCGATCTGGTGGCAGGTCTATCCGCTCGGATTCGTCGGCGCATTTCCGGCTCATCAGCCGCCGAACGCCGGCGAGCACCGGCTGCGCCGGATCATCGAGTGGTTCGATCACGCGGTGGAACTCGGCGCTTCGGGCGTCGCGCTGGGCCCGATCTTCGCCTCCAAGACGCACGGCTACGACACCACCGACCATCGCCGCATCGATCCGCGACTCGGCGACGACGGTGACTTCGACGATCTGGTCTTTCAGGCACACCAGCGTGGCTTGCGAGTGCTGCTCGACGGTGTCTTCAACCATGTGGGGACGGACTTCCCGCGATACCGCGACGCCGTCGCCGGACACGACACGTCGTGGTTCCGGCCCACCGGCAGCGACTTCGAAACGTTCGAGGGGCACGGCGAACTCGTCGCGCTCAACCATGACAACCCCGGGGTCATCGACTACACCGTCGACGTGATGACGCACTGGCTGGGCCGCGGAGCCGACGGCTGGCGGCTCGACGCGGCATACGCAGTCCCCGACCGGTTTTGGGCGCAGGTGCTGCCGCGAGTGCGTGCGGAGTTCGGCGACGCATGGTTTGTCGCCGAGGTCATCCACGGCGACTACGCGGCGCATGTTCGGCAGGCAGGAGTCGACTCGATCACCCAGTACGAGCTGTGGAAGGCCATCTGGAGCAGCCTCAACGACGGCAACTTCCACGAACTGGACTGGGCGCTGCAGCGGCACAACGACTTTCTCGACGTCTTCGTACCGATGACCTTCATCGGCAACCACGACGTCACCCGGATCGCCAGCAAGCTGGAGAACACCCGCCATCTCGAACACGCGCTCGCCATCCTCCTCACCATCGGTGGCACGCCGAGCATCTACGCGGGCGACGAGTCCGCGTATCAAGGAGTCAAGGAGGACCGCGCCGGCGGCGACGACGCCGTGCGTCCCGAGTTCACCACTCCCCGGATGGGAATTGACGACCGGGGGCACGACATCTACCGGCTGCACCAGTATCTGATCGGGCTGCGTCGCCGCCACCCGTGGCTGCACACCGCCCGAACCTCGGCGGTCACCCTGACCAACACGCAGTACGTCTACCGGACAAGCAGTGGATCGGACGCACTGGTGGTCGCGCTCAACATCGATGATGCCCCAATGCCGTTGTCGCTGCGCGACTTCGGGCTTGCCGAGGGGCGAATCGTCGCGGGATCAGGCGCTCCGTCTCAAGACGTCGTCTCACGGGCCGAGATCGAGCCGCACGGCTGGCTGATCGTCGCAGCGACCTGACGTCACGTCAGCCGCGCCGCGGTGATGGGGTCCTTTTCGCCGGCGTAGAACTTGTCCAGGACCGCGACGAAGTCGGCATTGTCGTCGGTCGCCATGGCGAACAACGTCATCGACGAGCGCAGCTTCATATCGTCGGGCCGGCCGAAGACCTCTTGCGCCGTGCGCCCTTCGATTGCTGCGACCAGCCTGACGCACTCCCGGAGCCGGAAGCCGAGCAGCTCGTGGTCGAGGTACGCGCGGGCCTCCTCGACCGAGGTGATGCCGAACCGGACGGCCGTTGGGCTGCTGCCCAACCCACGCAACTGGGGGAAAACGAACCACATCCAGTGGCTGCGTTTGCGGCCGGCGCGAAGCTCGCTGAGCACAGTCCGATACACCGTGTCCTGGGCCTGCACGAATCGGTTCAGCTCGAACGGATCGCCAGTCACGTCGTCACACATGTACACATCGCGATTTCCTTACTGTGCTGCTGGTCTTACTGCGCACAAGTTAGTCTCGCTCCGCAGCCAATATCGCGAGAGGACGCCATGCCGCCGTTATCCACAGGGCGCAACGGCGCGCCTGCGACGACCCGCAGCGCCGAAGAGACCGCAGAGGAGCTGACACCGCGGTTCGGAAGACTCACCCGCCGCAGGCATCTGCTGTCGCGGCTCAGCATCCAGTCGAAGCTCCTGGTCATGTTGCTGGCCACCAGCATCCTGTGTGCGGCGGTGGTGGGTGCCATCGGCTTCCATTCCGGCCGCACATCGTTGCGGGCATCGGTGTTCGACCGGCTCACCGAGATCCGCGCGTCCCAGTCGCGGCAACTCGAAGCCAAATTCACAGACCTCGAGAGGGTTCTGATCAGCTATACCCGCGGAACCACTCTGACCGACGCCGTAGCGGCCTATTCCGCGGCGTTCAGCCAGCTCAACTCTGCGCCGATCAGCCCGGCGCAGTGGCAGTCGATCGTCGACTACTACAACAACGACTTCCGCAAGACCGAGAAGTACCAGACCGGAGAGGATGTCGATGTTGACGCCCTGCTTCCGGCGTCCAACGCTCAGCGCTATCTACAGGCCTACTACACGGCGTCGTCACGCGACTCGGAAAAAGCCATTGCGCTCGATGACGCCCGCGATGGCAGCGCATGGTCGGCGGCCAACGCCCGGTTCAACGACTTCTTCCGGACGATCGTGCTGCGGTTCCAGTTCGAAGACGCCCTGCTGCTCGATACGGTTGGCAATGTCGTCTACACCGCCTACAAGGGCGTTGACCTGGGCACTAACATCCTCAGCGGGCCCTACCGGGGAAGTTCCCTTCGGAGCGCGTACGAGAAGGCGCTCGGCGCCAACACCGTGGACTACGTGGGCATCACCGACTTCGGCGACTACCAACCCGCTGACGAACCCACCGCCTGGATGCTCGCGCCGGTAGGACGCCCGGGAAGCGCGGATGGGGTGCTGGCCCTGCAGTTCCCGATCTCCTCGATCAACCGGCTGATGACCGTGGACAAGCAGTGGGAAGCGGCCGGGATGGGCGAGACCGGTGAGACGTTTCTGGTCGGTCCAGACGGGTTGATGCGTTCGGATTCACGGCTGTTTCTCGAGAATCCCAACGCCTTCAAGAGCGCGGTGATCAACGCGGGCACTCCGCCGGAGGTCGCCGAGGAATCGATCCGTCAGCACGGTACGACGCTGGTCCAGCCGGTCGAGAGCGAAGCCACCCGACGCGCTCAACGCGGCCAGACCGGCACAATCATCGAAAACGACTATCTCGACCGGCGGACGCTGCAGGCTTATGCGCCGGTGGATCTGGACGGCCTGAATTGGTCGATTATCGCCGAGATCGACACGTCCGAGGCGTTCGCGCCGGTGACGACGTTCACCCGCACACTCGTGGCGTCGACGGCTGTGATCATCTTCGTGGTGTCGCTGGCGGCCATGCTTTTAGCCCGACTGTTCGTGCGGCCCATCCGCAGGCTCGAAGCCGGTGCGCAGCAGATCAGCTCCGGCGATTATCACGTGATGGTGCCGGTCGAATCCCGCGACGAGTTCGGCGATCTCACCGTGGCGTTCAACGACATGAGCCGCAATCTCGCCATCAAGGAGGAATTGCTCGCCGAGCAACGCCGCGAAAACGACCGGCTGTTGCTGTCGCTCATGCCTGAGCCTGTCGTGCAGCGATACCGAGAAGGCGAGGAGACGATCGCGCAGGACCATCAGAACGTCACCGTGATCTTCGCCGACATCATGGGCCTGGATCAGTTGGGCGAAGAGATCAGCTCAGACGAACTGCTGGCGATCGTGAATAAGATGACGCGTCAATTCGACGCCGCCGCAGAAGATCTCGGCGTCGAACAGGTTCGCACATTGCACAATGGCTATCTGGCCAGCTGCGGATTATCGGTACCCAGACTCGACAACGTCCGGCGCACGGTCGATTTCGCGGTCAAGATGCAGCGAATCGTCGAAAGATTCAACTCTGAGACCGGCCACGATCTTGCGCTGCGCGCGGGTA
>LZSH01000047.1 GCA_001665255.1 Mycobacteriaceae bacterium 1482268.1
CCGCCGCCCGCACCAGCACCGGACGAGTACGAAACAAAAGGGCCCTGCGCACCAGCACCGGGACCTAAACCACAACAAGAGTTGTCAAGGATCAACCGAAACAGAAACGTCAACCATCAACCGACTCTGAACAGGGGCACTCATCGCTTGTATTGCTTCCGGGCACTTCAGAAATGGTCCGGCCCAGTAGACGTGCAACCAGGGCATGGGTGCGGCTCAGCAGGTACGCCATCACCTTCGCGCTATCGCCAACCACTTGCTCACCCGCCGGATAGCAAAGTCTTCCCTCTTACAAGTGAAATCTGACTCCTGTGCCATTACAGAAGCACCTGGCGACGTACAGCATTTCCTCATCAGTCCGAGAGGAATCGACCATGAGCTTCAAATGCGCAGCAATGTTCCTGGCCGCCGGGGCAGTGGCCGCGGCCCCGCTCGTTTCTCCCGCCGTTGCAGCCGCCCAAAAATACTGGGATGTGGTGGACTATGGCACCTGCATCGACGACGCAAGGGCGGCATATCAGGCAGGCAAAATCACGCTGCAAGACCTGACAGAAGCCGACCACATTTGCTGCGTGTACACGGATGGAGTTTGGGACCCTGAGGAAGAGTTCTGCCACGCACCGCCTGGAGATGCTCAGGGCTCAAGGCAGTTTCCGGGCCACGCTCACATCCCATCCGATATCGCCACCGCACCCACGGTGACTAAAGATCCGCCGCGCCCGATTCGAGTCCCAACCGAAATCGCGACCGCATCAACGGTGGGTTAGCCCCGGGTGATCGCAGAGGCGATGCTCGGCTTCAAGTCGTCAGGCGTTACCGTCGCCGCGCGTTTCGATGACACGCTGGGCGATGTCGACCAGTCGAGTATTGCTGTCCTGTGAAAGCCGGCGCAGCATCTCGAACGCACGCACATCGTCCACGCCGTAGCGCTCCATGATGACGCCCTTCGCCTGGCCGATCCGGTCGCGGGTGGTGAGCGCCGACTGAAGCTCCTCCCCCTCGCGGCTGGCCAGGATCGCCGCGGCGGCGTGGGCGGCTAAAACCGTGCCGATCGTCTCGTCTTCCCCGTCAAACGCGTTGGGTTTGAACGCGAACAAATTGAGAGCGCCCGCCGTCCGGTCGGCCGTGTACAGCTTGAACGACAAGCCGCTGAGAACACCGAGCTTGACCACGGCAGGTGAGTACTTCGGCCAGCGTCTCTCGGTCCGGAAATCATCCGTCCGCACGATCACTTCGTCCAGGGCGGCCTGCACACACGGTCCTTCGTTAAAGGACATCTGCAGTTCGTCGAGCTGACGCGGTAGGTCGGTGACGCCGGCGAGCGAGTCGAACTTGCCGCCCTTGCCAATCATCAGCACCCCAGCGGTGTCGGTGCCGGGGATCAACTCCATCGCGGTCGCGGTCACGTCGGACAGCACATCGTCGACGCTGCGTGGCCCGGCGAAAGTGCGTGCGAGCTCGGCCATCCGCACAGCGAGATGGTGGTTTCGCTGTTCTGTCATAACCCGCAGTGTTCCCCACGACTCCCCGATGCATACGGCGGCGCGCGATTCGCTTTCGCCGACCGGCTATAAACGTTTGTGAGCTGGCCAGCTTGGTAATGCTGCGGGGCAGGTGAGAGCTGCGGTCGACCGCTGCGCTCACTGAGGTCTCGTCGGTTCAGACCACGAGCCGGCGGGGCCGTCTTCATACCGTTGAGGTGTACCCCGTTTGGTTACTCTGTTAGTTGTAGTATGGTGGTCGGATCGGCAGAGGAGTCGTAGATGGATGTCGAGGTCGTCGGCAAATTCCTGTCGACGCTGCCAGAAGACGACGACCACCCGTACCGGACCGGACCGTGGCGGCCGCAGACCACCGAGTGGGATGCTGACGACCTCACCGCCGTCGAGGGCGAAATCCCCTACGACCTCGACGGGGTGTATCTGCGCAACACCGAGAACCCGCTGCACCCCTCGCTGAAGTTCTACCACCCGTTCGACGGCGACGGCATGATCCACATCGTCGGGTTCCGTGAGGGAAAAGCGTTCTACCGCAACCGTTTCGTGCGCACCGCCGGACTACTGGCCGAGAACGAAGCGGGTGGCGCGTTGTGGCCGGGCCTGGCCGAGCCCGTGCAGCTCGCCAAGCGCGACTACGGCTGGGGCGCTCGGACCTTGATGAAGGACGCCTCGAGCACCGACGTCATCGTGCATCGCGGCACAGCATTGACCAGCTTCTACCAGTGCGGCGACCTGTACCGCATCAACCCACTGACGGCCGAGACGCTTGGCAAGGAAGACTTCAATGGCGGCTTCCCCTCCGACTGGGGTGTGTCAGCGCATCCGAAGGTGGACCAGGCCACCGGCGAGTTGCTGTTCTTCACCTACAGCAAGCAGGCCCCGTACATGCGCTACGGCGTCGTAGACGCCGACAACGATCTTGTGCACCTCACCGACATTCCGCTGCCGGGCCCGAGGCTGCCGCACGACATGGCGTTCACGCCGAATTACGCCATCCTCAACGACTTTCCGTTGTTCTGGGATCCCAGGCTGCTCGAGGCGAACATCCATCTGCCCGGCTTCCACGCCGACATGCCGTCGCGGTTCGCGGTCATCCCGCGCCGTGGGGGGCCGGCCGACATCCGATGGTTCGAAGCCGACCCGACGTTCGTGCTGCACTTCACCAACGCGTATGAGGACGGCGACGAGATAGTGCTCGACGGCTTCTACGAGGGCGACCCCGCGCCGGTCGACAGCCTGACAGGATCCAAGTGGCAGAAGGCGTTTCGTTTCCTGGCCCTCGACCGGCTGCAGACGCGGCTGCGGCGCTGGCGGTTCAACGTGGCCACCGGCGCCACCAGCGAGGTGCAGCTCACCGACAGCATCACCGAGTTCGGCATGATCAACGCCGGCTACGGCGGGCTCGACTACCGCTATACCTATGCGGCCACCGGTAAGCCGGGCTGGTTCCTGTTCGACGGGTTGGTCAAACACGACCTGCACACCGGTGCTGAGGAGCGCTACGCGTTCGACGAGGGGGTCTACGGCAGCGAGACGGCGATGGCGCCGCGGGTCGGCAGCACCGCCGAGGACGACGGCTACCTGGTGACCCTGACGACCGATATGAACGACGACGCCTCCTACTGTTTGGTGTTCGACGCAGCCCGTGTCGGCGACGGCCCGGTGTGCAAACTGCAACTGCCTGAACGGATCTCCAGCGGTACCCATTGCACCTGGGCCGACGGCTCGTCATTGCGAGGCTGGCACAGCGCCGACAGCGCGTCCGCGGCGATCGGACTTTAGGGTGGAGGAGTCCGGCTCGCGGCCAACGGAACTCGCGGCCGGCGAGACCAACGCCGTGGGCCGGATGCTGGCACAGCTCGGAGACGAGTGGACGCTGCTGGTGATGCAGCAGGCCCTGATGGGCGCACGCCGCTACGCCGACTTCCGGGACCGCCTGCCGATCTCGAACGCAGTGCTGTCGAATCGCCTGCAGTCGTTGACGGGCGACGGCCTGCTCGTCAAGCAGGTCTACCAGACCAGGCCGCCCCGCTTCGAGTACCTGATCACCTCGCGCGGCCGCTCGCTGTGGCCGGTTCTGGTGTCGATCTGGGAGTGGGAACGGCGGTGGGTTCCCGACCACGTCGAGCGCCTGCCCGACATGCACCACATCGCCTGCGACGCAGATTTCGCCCCGCAGACGATGTGTCGATCGTGCGGCGACGCGGTGACCGACAAAGACGTTGTCGCGCAGTGGGGTCCGAGCGGGTCGTGGCCGCGATCGGTGCCGATGGCGACGACCAGGCGACGGTCGGCGCCCGACGCTCGCCAGGCCGGTCAGTTCCCGCAGACGATGAGCGTGCTGGGCAACCGGTGGGGCTTCGCGCTGCTGGTCGCCGCCTTCGTCGGGATGAGCCGGTTCACCGACTTTCAGACCCAGCTCGCCGCGCCGCCGGGATCCATCGCCGACCGGCTGTCGATCTTCTCGGCGAACGGGGTGCTCGCGACGACCGACAACCGCTATCACCTGACCGAGAAGGGCAGGGCTCTGTTCCCTGTAGTCATTGCGGCTCTGCAATGGGCGCAGCGCTGGTTCCACGCGCCCGAGGGACCCGCGGTACTGCTCACTCATGCGGGGTGCGGGCGGCGTTTCACCGCCGTGCTGACGTGCGATCAATGCACGCTACCGCTGCGGGGCACACAGATCTTTGCGGTCTCGCCGGCGCACCCAGTCGCCCGCCCGCCGAGCCTGCTCACTGGTCGCTAATCGGCGCCGAAATGTGATCTGTCTGGGCCCACGCGAAGCAGGGGATAGTTTCGGGGCTAGCACTCCCATACCGAGAGTGCTAATATCGGCGGTGCACAGTGATTTGGCTGCCCGCCAGGGTGGCGGGCTCTGAGTCGATATAGGAGGTGAATTGCTGTGCTTCGTTTTGATCCGTTCAGTGACCTTGATGCTCTGACCCGGGGCTTGCTGACCAGCCAGACCGGATCAAATCGCACCCCGCGGTTCATGCCGATGGACCTCTGCAAGATCGACGACCACTACCTGTTGACCGCCGATCTCCCCGGCGTCGATCCCGGCTCGGTCGACGTCAATGTCGACAACGGCACGCTGACCATCTCCGCGCACCGAACCCCACGCAGCGACGACGGCGTTCAGTGGTTGACCAGTGAACGCTTCTTCGGCACCTATAGGCGTCAGCTGGCGCTCGGCGAAGGTGTCGATAGCTCCGCAATCTCGGCGACTTACGAGAACGGCGTGCTAACGGTGACGATTCCGATGGCCGAACGCGCGAAGCCGCGCAAGATCGACGTCGCTCACGGCGGCAGCCAGAAGAGCATCACCGTCGACGCCGAATAGCGCCAAGGCGCATCGAGACTGCGGCAGATCGCGAACCAACTGCGATCTGCCGCAGTTTCGGCGCACATCTACGCGCACTCTCACCACAGATCTACGCGTCCGTGCTGACGTTTACGGCTTGCGCTCGTCGCAGGCTGGTTAGCATGAGCGAAATCGACGCGCCCGCATTGAACTGGAGCGATCTTGGTGTGAGCGAGCTGGTACCCACCGGGACGGTGACGTTGCTGTTGGCCGATGTCGAGGGTTCGACGCGGCTGTGGGAGAGCCAGCCCGCCGAAATGACCGCCGCGTTCTCGAACCTGGATCGCACCTTGGCCGAACTGGTCGACGCCCACGGTGGCGTGCGGCCCGTCGAACAAGGCGAGGGCGACAGCTTCGTCATCGCGTTCGGGCGGCCCAGCGACGCGGTGGCGTGCGCGCTTGCGCTGCAACGAGCGCCCCTTGCGCCGATCCGGCTGCGTATTGGGTTGCACACGGGCGAAGTCCAGCTACGCGATGAATCCAATTACATCGGTCCCACGATCAACCGCACCGCGCGCATACGCGATCTCGGACACGGTGGACAAACCGTGTTATCCGGCACCACAACCGATTTGGTGTGTGACAGGCTGCCCGATGATGCGTGGCTGGCAGACCTTGGCACGCATGCCGTGCGTGATCTGCCTCGGCCCGAACGGATAGTGCAGCTCTGTCACCCCGACATCCGTAACGAGTTTCCGCCGTTGCGCACCGCGAAAACCGCACGTAATCATAATCTTCCGGCGCAGCTGACCACCTTCGTCGGACGGGCCGAACAGATCGACGACGTGCGTCGACTGGTGCGCGACAACCGCCTGGTGACGTTGACCGGGGCCGGCGGCGCAGGTAAGACACGTCTGGCCGTGGAGGTGGCCACCCAGCTGACCGACGATTTCGACGACGGCGTGTGGTGGGTCGACCTGGCGCCGGTTGCCGATCCTCTTGTCGTCACGCTGACCGTCGCCCGCACCCTCGGGCTGCCTGATCAACCCGGGCGATCGCCGCTGGAAACGGTGCAGCGTTTCATCGGTGATCGGAAAATACTTCTGCTGCTGGACAACTGCGAACATCTTCTCGACGTCTGTGGCGACGCCATCACGCGGCTGCTGAACAGCTGCCCGCGGTTGCTGATCGTGACCACCAGCCGCGAACCGATTGCGGTCTCGGGTGAGGTCACCTGGCGGGTGCCCTCGCTGTCGCTGCACGACGAAGCCATTGCACTGTTCACCGACCGGGCTCAACGCGCGAGGCCCACCTTCCATCCCGCAGGCGACGATGCCACCCTCGTGGCCGAGATCTGCCGACGCCTCGACGGGATGCCTCTGGCAATCGAGTTGGCGGCCGCACGAGTGCGTGCACTGTCCGTGCGACAAATCGCCGATAGCCTCAATGACAGGTTTCGCCTGCTCACAGGTGGTGCTCGAAATGTATTGCGGCGCCAGCAGACTCTACGCGCATCGGTGGACTGGTCGCACGCGCTGCTGACCGAAAGCGAACAAACGCTGTTCCGCAGGCTCGGCGTTTTCATGGGCGGTTTCGACCTCGATGCCGCGCGCGCTGTGGCAACCACCAGCGAGGCCGAGGAGTTTCAGATCCTCGATCAACTCAGTTTGCTCGTCGACAAGTCGCTCGTGCTCGCTGACGAAGAATCCGGCGCGATGCGTTACGTCCTGCTCGAGACCATCCGCCAGTACGCGCTCGAAAAGCTTGCCGAATCCGGCGAAGCCGATGCGGTGCGCGACCGCCATCGTGACCACTACATCGCCACCGCTGCTGCGTTAGTAGGGGAGGATCGGCTCGTCGAATGGGCCGAACAAGAGACCGGAAACCTGCGCGCGGCGCACACATGGAGCATCGACTCGGCGGAGTTCGAGCCCGCGTTGGGACTCGTTTCGTCACTACAGCGGCTGTGGGAGACACGCGGCCGAATGAGTGAAGGGATGGCTGCGTTCGATCTCGTCTTCAGCGACAAACGCTACCGGGACGCAGACGTGGCTCCGTCCGTCTGGGTTCGCGCGGTCGCCGACAAGAGCATCCTTGCGGCATGGACCGGCACACCGGCGAGTCTGGAGCGAGGCGAAGAGGCTCTGGCGGCCGCGCGGGAACACGGCGACCCGGCGCTGATCGCTTCATGCCTGGCCGCCTGCGGTGCTCTCGCGTACTACACACCCGACGTGTCGAGGACGTACCTGGCGGACGCCATCGATCTCTGCCGGGCGTCGGGCGACCGAAAGAGGCTGTGCTACTTCCTGAGCTGTCTGGCTGTCACGATGAACATCGCCGGGCAGCCGACGGCCTCGCAATTTGCGGCAGAAGAGGGGCGCGATGTCGCCGAGACCATCGGGGAAGGGTTCGTATCACGGCATTGCCGGGTGTGGCTGGCCATCGCGCTGGGCTGGCAGGGTGGGGTGACCGCGGCCGATGCCGTGGTTCGGGGTCTGAGCGAGGAAGCCCACGCGGCAGGGGAGCGCATGCTCGAATTGTTCGCCCACGTTGCCGAGGCTAACTTCTTCGCCTGCCAGGGAGATCCCGCAGCCGCTCGTTCCAAGGTCAACGAGGCTCGTGAGACATCAGCGGCGATGGGAGGGTTCCACGAGGACAGCGTGAGTGCGGTGTCGGCTTACGCGGCGCTGGCCGCTGGCGACGCCGCCTCAGCCAAAGCGGCCTGCGAATCGGCGATCGCACACACGGTTGCTCAACGCGCCCTCTACATACGTGCTATCAACCCGATGGCTGAGGCGTTGCTGGCATGCGGCGAACTGGCCGACGCACGCCGATGGGCCGATGACACCGTCCTCATCACGGTCGGCAATTATCACGTGAATGCCCTCGTCGCGCGCGCTCACGTCGCGATCGCGCAGGGCGAATGCGACCAGGCCGAACGCGACGCCCACGATGCCCTGGCACTGGCAGCCGACACAGGGGCGACCTTGCGCGTACCCGAAGCACTAGAAATTCTCGGGCGGTCAGCGTGCGTGGAACGCAACTACCGCCACGCCGCTCGGCTCTTCGGAGCTGCGGAGGCCATCCGCACCGCGATGGATGTCGTTCGATGGCCGGTGTACGCGATGGGTTATGACGACGCCGTTGCTCTTACTCGAGACGGATTGAACGACGGTGACTTCGATGCCGCCTGGGGTGAAGGTGCCGCGTTGTCAACCGAGGAGGCCATCGCCTATGCGCGGCGCGGTCGCGGGGAACGCAAGCGGCCGGCGAGCGGGTGGGAAGCGTTGACACCGACCGAGCGTGACGTTGTGCGGCACGCGGCCGATGGGCTGGGCAACAAGGACATCGCCGAAAGGCTGTTCATATCACCGCGCACCGTGCAGACCCACCTCACCCATGTGTACGCGAAACTCGGTCTCACCTCCCGCGTCCAGCTCATCCAGGAAGTCGCTCGCCACGTGTGATCTCAACCGTCGCGGTTCAAGCGAAACTGCAAATGCCTACGCACGGTTGGCCATTCGATATCGAGGATCGAGTACACCGCGGTGTCGCGCCGCGTCCCGTCCGGCAATAACTGGTGACTTCGGAGCACCCCGTCGAGCTTCGCGCCGAGCCGCTCGATGGCGGTCCGGCTGGTGAAGTTGAAGAAGTGCGTGCGGAATTCGACTGCTACGCAACCAAGTACGTCGAATGCATGGCCCAGCATCAACAGCTTGGTCTCGGAGTTCACTCCGGTGCGTCGCGCCGATGCGCTATACCAGGTGTTGCCGATCTCCAGCCGCCGGTTGGGGGCGTCGACGTTCAGATAGCTTGACGAGCCCACCACGGTGCCGTCGAGGTTGCGCACCACGAACGTCAATCCCGAGTCGGGTGCCTGTAGCCCGAGCCGCATATCGACCCACTGCGCAGCCGACTGCGGCGACGGCGCAGCCGTGAACCACAGGCTGCCGACATCGCCATCGGCAGATGCGGCCTCGATCTCTGGAACATGATCGCGGGTAAGGGGTTCCAGCGTTACCCAGCGCTGACCGGTTAACCGCACGGGCTCGACAAAACCGCTCATCGGCGGCGCGCCACGGACGCCCATGCCACCACCATCGCCCACACCGACAGTGCGATCGCCACGGCGGTGACGGTCGCCGCGATGTAGAAGCCGTAACCGGCCGCCACCGGCGGATGCACGTGCAGGCGGTAATACCACATCGTCAGCACCGCGATCAGCACCGAGATTGCCAGCGCCGCAGACGATGCCGCCCGGGCCGAAAGGCCTCGCGCCGCCATGGCACCCGCGACGATCAGCGTCGACGCAAGAAGCGCGATCAGCTGTCCCGCACCGAAGCGCGGCGGCAATGACAGGCTGCCCACCACACCGCCCACGGCGTTCGCGCGTCCACCGCCAGCCGCGCTGGTGGTCAGCCACGGCAGCCACACGGCGACCGCGAGGATCGCGGCACAGAACGCGACCAGCCAGCCCGGGCTCAGTCGAACCATGTCGACGAGACTATCGGGTGTGACGCGCCGTCCAATAGACGTCGCGTTTCCGACATCGTCTCTAGGGTGAAGGTTCGAGACAACGCGAGGGCGGTAATGCGATGAGCGAACTTCCCGACTGGGCGCAGCAACTCGACCTGTCGCCCCACCCCGAGGGCGGCTGGTTTCGGGAGACGTGGCGAAGTGGCCTGACGATCCCGCAGTCCTCCCTGCCGCCCGACTACGCCGGGCCGCGCAGCGCCGGCACGGCGATCCTCTTCCTGTTGATGCCCGGACAGCAGTCGGCGTGGCACACGGTGCGCAGCACCGAACTGTGGCTCTATCACCGCGGCAGCCCGCTGTTGCTCGAGTCCGGCGCCGAACAAGACAGTGCCGCAACGTATCTACTCGGCGGTGACATCATCGCCGGCGAACATCCGCAGCACGCTATCCCGCCGGGGCACTGGCAGCGGGCCCGGCCGCGTGACGACGAGGCCTCGCTGGTCAGCTGCGTGGTTGTTCCCGGCTTCGACTACGCGGACTTCGCGCTGGCCGCGCCTACCGGCTGAGCAACTGCACCGCCGCGGCCACCAGCGCGCCGTTGTCGGGCGCGGGCGACCCGTCGGGCAGCAGCAGTGTGTCCTCCAAGCCGATCCGGGCCTGAACTCCCCGCGTACCCGCATGTTCCAGCAGTGGCCAACTACTTTCGTCAAAGCCGTGGAGTAGCACCGGGGCCGTCGAGCCGGCCGCCAAGACCTCGCCGAGCACATCGTCGGCGGTGGCGACGTCGCCGTCGGGGCCGAGTTCGACCATCACGCGCATGCAGTGGGCGGCGATGTCGGATTGCGCCCACGACGCCGCCGCGTCGGCGTGAAAGATGCCGGCCTCCACGCCGACCCCCATATTGAGCAGAAGACGGGCCAATGCTTCCGACCCGGGCTCGTGCCAGTTCACCGATGCGAAGTCCGGTAGCACCTCCCACGCCTGCACCGCGCGCAACCGCTCATCGGGGTCGGACAGCGCCCAGAACCCCGTCGTCACCCCGAGCGGCAGACCGGGTGCGGCCTGCCGGACCGCCTCCACCGCCGCAGCCACGACGTCGGGCTGCACAGAGTCGACGCCGTCGGCGGTCTTGGGATGCATGTGCACCGCCTTGGCGCCCGCCTGGTGGGCGGCCACGGCCGCAGCGGCGAGCTGCTCGGGAGTTACCGGCAGATTCGGATGCTGGTCCGGGGTGCGGGCGCCGTTGATGCATGCCTTGAGGTAGGTCCTGGGCGTGGGCATGGGTTGATCATCGTCCTTCGGGTGACCGGTTCGGGCAGTAGCGTGCTCAGCATGCAGGGCCACACCATTGTCTGCGGCGACGATGCGCTGGCGATGCGAATTGCCGAAGAGCTCACGGCCGCGGGGATGAAGGTCGTGCCGCTGCAGGATCCCAAGGGACTAACTGCGGCGGGGATTCAACAGGCGGATGCGGTGGTGTGCGTCGACGACGACGACGCGCTCAACCTCGAGATCGCTCTGCTGGCACGACGCGCCAATCCGAATGTGCGTGTGGTGGCCCGCCTCGCCAATGCCGTGCTCCGCGAGGCGATGGGACAGGACAACGGACCCGGAGCGGTCCTTGACGTCGCCGACCTGGCCGCGCCCGCGGTGGTGGAGGCATGCTTGGCGCGTTCCACGCACACCATTTCGGCGGCGGGCATCGACTTTGTCGTCTCCGGAACCGATGCGCCTCGCGATGCCACGTTGCGCGAGATGTTCGGTGATCTGGCACCGGTGGCAGTGATCTACGGGGAAAACTCCGACGATCCCGGCGGCGTCGTCGTGTGCCCGGGTCGCGATTTTCCAGTCCGCGAAGGCGACTGGACGGCGATGATCGGCACCGCAGCGGAGTTGACGGCCCAAGGCATTGCCGTGCCGAAACCGTTGCCCCGCACCAGGTCCCGCCGAAGTCCGGCACGCCGCCTGATCGACGCGGTGCGGATGCTCCGCGACGACATCAACCCGATGTTCTATCGCGCGTTGGCCGTTTCGGCCACCCTGCTGATCTTTTCCACGCTACTGCTGCGATTCGCCTACCGGTATCCACGGGGCATGACCTGGATCGACGCGTTGTATTTCAGCACCGAGACCATCGCCACGGTCGGCTACGGCGACTTCAGCTTCGTCGAGCAGCCGACGTGGTTGCGGATCTGGGGCATCATCCTGATGTTCGCGGGGGTCACCACCACCGCAATCCTGGTCGCGTTCATTGCCGATGTGCTTCTGTCGCGCCGGTTGGCGCGGTCAGCCGGGCGCCGGCAGGTGCGGCACCTACGCCACCACATCATCGTCGTCGGCCTCGGCTCGTTCGGAATCCGCGTCGCCGGTGACCTGAAGGCTGCCGGGTATGACGTAGTGGCCATCGAGCGCAACGAAGACAACCGCTACCTGGCCGCCGCACGTGAACTCGGGATCCCGGTGATCTTCGGCGATGCGACGTTGCGGCAGACGCTCGAGTCGGCACGTGTGCACGAGGCACGGGCGATTGCGGTGCTGACACAGGACGACATGGTCAACATCGAAACCGGAATCGTGTTGCACGAGATGCTCGCTGCCAAGGAAGAATCCGCGCCTATTGTGTTGCGGGTCTACGACCGAGCGCTGGGCGCGGCGGTGGGACAGCGGTTCAAGTTCGACGATGTGCGGTCGACGGTTGAGCTGGCCGCGCCGTATTTCATCGGCGCGGCGCTGGGGCTGCAGGTGTTCGGCACGTTTTCGGTGGGACACCGCTCGTTCATGGTGGGCGGCGTGGACGTCAAGCTCGGCAGCGACCTCGACGGCATGCGGATGGCCGACATCCCGACCCAGACGCGCGTCATCGCCATCACGTGCCCGGGCACCGCGCCCCGGCTACATCCCCGGCGCGAGGCGCGGCTGCGCGCAGGGGACACGGCCTACCTGGTGGGTCCCTACCGGGAGCTGGTGGACGCCCTCCGCAAAGGACAGGGCGCGGCCTAATCCTCCGCGGAGGGGGTGACCCCCAGGACGCGCAGCGCGTTCTGCTTGAAGATCAGCGGCAGCACCTCGGGCTTCATGTCGAGCGTCTCGAAGTCGCGCCGCCAACGGTCCACCTCGATGTACGGGTAGTCGGTGCCGAACAACACCTTGGTGCTCAGCGCCCGGTTGGCCGCGCGCACCAACTGCGGCGGGAAGTACTTCGGCGACCAGCCGGACAGGTCGATGTACACGTTCGCCTTGTGCTGGGCGATCGCGATCTGCGCGTCGACCCACGGCACGGCGGGATGGGCCATCACGATGGTCATCTCGGGAAAGTCGGCGGCGACGTCGTCGAGCAGCATCGGATCGGAGTACCGCAGCTTGACGCCGTGGCCCCCGGCCAGACCCGATCCGATGCCGGTTTGACCGGTGTGGAACAGCGCGGGCACGTCGGCCTCGGTGATGGCGGCGTAGATCGGGTAGTAGGTGCGGTCGTTGGGCTCGAAGCCCTGCAGGCTCGGATGGAACTTGAAACCCTTGACACCCAGCCCGATCTGCGTGTGCAGCTTGCGCAGGGCCTCGTCACCGGCCAGCGGGTCGACACTGCCGAAGGGGATCAGGACGTCGTTGTTGCGGGCGGCCCCTTCGATGAGGTTCTCAATGGAATTGGGCGAATGCCCGGACACCGTCTGCGCATCGATGGTGAACACCACCGCCGCGGTGTTGCGCTGCCGGTAATAGTCGGCGACGGAGTCGACGGTCGTCGGCCCGGAGTCCAGCTTGAAGTACTGCTTGGTCGCCGTGATCAGCTCGTCGTCGTAGGCGCAGTGGCCGTGGTCGTCGGCTTCGACGTGGGCATGGATGTCGATGGCCTCGATGGAATCGAAATCGATGCCGTAGGTATAGGTCTCACCGGCCATGGCTGCTCTCCCCCAAGCGATTTCGGTGTGTTTGGTAGCGCCCAGCGCAACAGATCACGCCGAAATCGCAGGCTAGGCCGGCGCGAAGACGGCCTTGAACTTGTTCAGCGACTCGCGGATATCGCCCTTGAGCGCAGCGGCGACCACCATGCCGATCGGGCCGAACAGCGCCGGGCCGCCGAGGTGGACGTCGAAGGTGACCGTTGAACCGGCGGGATCCTTGTCAGCGGGCTTGACCTTGCCGATCAGCTTGACCTTGACGCCACCGACACCGTCGCCGTTGAGGGTCATCGCCTCCGGCGGCTTGAAGTGGACGATGGTCCACTTGATCCGGTTCGGCATGCCCTTCACTTCGACGATCGACTCGACGACCGTCCCCTTCTCCAGGGTTTCAGGCAGCTTGCTGCGCCACACCCGGTGAATGCTCAGCCACTCCTTGTAGCGCGACAGATCGGAGGCACACTCCCATGCCTTCTCCGGTGGCAAAGGCACGTCAACGGAGACAGAGAGCTTGGCCATGCGTCAGGGTCTCTGTGGATCCGTCTTGTCGACGGCCTTCTTAGCCGCCTCCTGCGCCTTGTCGACGTGACTGACGTACTTGCCCTGGGTCTTCTTGTCGACGATGTCGCCGGCTTTGTCGATGGCCATGTCCACCTTGTCGGCGTTCTTCGATACGAGGTTCTTGACCTTGTCTAGAAATGCCATGGGTGCAACCCTAGCAACTACCTCCACAGGCGTCGCTGGTCTCCGATGACGGCGCCCTGCACCCACCACGCCACCTCGATGATCGCCGCTCCGATGACGCCGATGGCCAGCGCGGTTGACGTCACCGTCAAGTTCGATGGATCCAGCATGAACGCCTCTTGCGCAAGGGGAATGGAGAAGATCACCACATAGGCCAGGCCCGAGACGACGACCAGCGCCACCCGCCACCACTGGTATGGCCGCGCTACGACGGCCAAGACCCACACCGCCGTCACCAGCAACGTGATGAGCGCCGCAGTGGAGGCTTGTGTCTGCTGCTCGACGGTGGCGTGGCGGCCTTCATATGCCGCCAGATAGGACGTGAAGGTGGCGGCCCCGACCACCAGACCCGACGGCAGCGCCGACGTCATCACCCGGCGCACGAAGCCGGGATGGGCCTGTTCGTTGTTGGGCGCCAGCGAAAGGATGAACGCCGGAATACCGATGGTGAACCAAGCCGCGATCGTGACGTGGATCGGCTGGAACGGATACAGCAGCGGGTCGGAGCCGAAGAACTTAGACGCCAACCCCGCGACGCCCACCAGAACCGCGAGCAGCACCGAATACACGGTCTTGGTGAGGAACAGATTCGACACCCGCTCGATGTTGCCGATGACGCGGCGGCCCTCGCCGACGACGTGCGGCAACGTGGCGAACTTGTTGTCCAGCAACACGATCTGTGCGACGGCTCGCGACGCGGCACTGCCCGCACCCATCGCTACGCCGATGTCGGCGTCCTTGAGCGCCAGCACGTCGTTGACGCCGTCGCCCGTCATCGCGACGGTGTGGCCGCGGGACTGCAGCGCGTGCACCATCGCCCGCTTCTGGTCGGGGCGCACCCTACCGAACGTGGTGCATTCCTCGAGGGCTTCGGCCAGCAGGTCGGATTCGGCGGGCAGATCGCGGGCATCCATCGTCTCGCCTTCGAGGCCGAGTGAACCCGCGACGGCGCCGACCGATACCGCGTTATCGCCCGAGATGACCTTGACCGAAACCCTCTGCGAGGCAAAGTAATCCAGCGTGTCTCGGGCGTCGGGCCGGATCCGCTGCTCGAGCACCACCAGCGCGACGGGTGTGACGATGCCGGGTGCGGCGACATCGTCGACCGGCAGGTCGCTTGCTCCTAGCAACAGGACGCGCAGCCCTTGCCCGCCGATCTGCTCGGCCTGCTCGGCGGCGGGAGATGCCGGGTCCAGCAGCACGTCCGGTGCGCCGATCACCCAGTTTCCGTTGTCGCCGTAGGACGTCCCGCTCCATTTGGTCGCCGACTTGAATGGGGCGGTCGCGGTCGCTGTCCAGCCCGGTGGCATCTTGTAGGCCTCCGCGATGGCCTGCATGCTCGCGTTGGGGCGTGGATCGTCGGCAGCCAACTGCGCCAACACGTTTCCGATGTCGCCTTCGTCGAGTCGCTGCAGATCCGATACCCGCATGCCGTTCTCGGTCAGCGTGCCGGTCTTGTCGGCGCATACGACGTCGACGCGGGCAAGGCCCTCGATGGCGGGCAGCTCGTTGACCAGACACTGGCGCCTGCCCAGGCGAATGACACCGACGGCGAATGCGAGCGAGGTCATCAGCACCAAGCCCTCGGGCACCATCGGCACCAGGGCGCCCACCATGCGCAGCACCGATTCCCGCCAGCCCGCGTTTGTGGTGAACAGTTGCGTGTAGATGGTCAACAGGCCCGCCGGGATGAGCAGATAGGTGATGAACTTCAAGATCTTGTTGATGCCGTTGCGCAATTCGGATTTGACGAGTGTGAACTTGCTGGCTTCCTCGGCGAGCTTGGCCGCGTACGCTTCTCGGCCCACCTTGGTGGCACGGTAGGCGCCGCTGCCCGCGACGACGAAGCTGCCCGACTTCACCTCGTCGCCGGCGTCCTTGTCGATCGGGTCGGCTTCGCCGGTGAGCAGCGATTCGTCGACTTCGAGGTTGGTCTCTTCGACGATGTCGCCGTCGACCACGATCTGGTCACCAGGCCCCAGTTCGATGATGTCGTCGAGCACCACCTCGCTGGGCAGCATGGGAATGACTGTCGAACCGGTAGCAGTGAGCCTGCGCACCAACGGTTTTGCCTGCCCCACGATGGCAAGCTTGTCCAGCGTCTGCTTGGCACGCAGCTCCTGGATGATGCCGACTGCGCTGTTGGCGATGATCAGTAAGCCGAACGCGCCGTTGATCACCGACCCGGTCGACAAGACGATGATCAGCAATACGCCGAGGATCGCGTTGATCCGAGTGAAGACGTTGGCGCGAACGATATCCGACACGCTGCGCGCCGCCCGCGTCGGGACGTCGTTGGTCTTGCCTTCGGCCACCCGCTGGGCGACCTCGGCGTCCGACAGGCCTTGGGCGACAGCGATGGTCATCGGGTAAACGTTCCCCTGCCGTCTTCGTCGTAGTACTCCAACGTCAGCTTGTTCCCGTCGAACGTCGCCTTGCCGATCGAGCCCGGCGGCGAGTTCTCGCTCACCCACTCGTAGGTGAAGACGTTGCCACTCCAATTGATCAGGGGCACAGCGAGTTTTGCCCCCAGCTCGAGGTGCAGATTGCCGTCCTTCTCGCTGACCCGCGCGGGACCCCAGTAGTCGTTGTGGTACGTACCGACGTACGACGAGCGTGGCGCCGAAGGGGCGGGGTTCGCGGGAGGCTTCTGACCGACGAGCGATCCGACGGGTTTCTCTAGCGGTGCCAGCAGCTTGTTATAGAGCTGGTACCAGTCTTCCCGCACCTCGCCGAACTGCACGAGGTCGGCGAACTGTGCGGTTAGCGCTTCGGGTACGCCGGACGGTGTGGCGTTGGTCAGCGCGATGATGGCGACGTCCGCAGACGGCAGGATGACGAAGTTGGTGCCGGCGCCGAGTTCGAATGCGCCGGAGTGACTGAGCTCTGTGCGCGCGGCCGACGAGGTACCGACGTTGAAGCCGAAACCGTAGAAGCCGCTGCGCATCGCGGGCTCGCTGGCCGGGCTGGATACGATCTGGGGAGTGATCGCCGGCAGCAGCGCCTTTGGGTCGGCGATCTGCTTACCGGCATAGGTGCCGTTGGCGAGTACCATCGCCAGCCAATGCGTCATGTCGTTGACCGACGAGCTCACACCGCCCGCGGGCGCTTCGGGGTCCGGGTCGCGGGTGTAGAGCGGCTCATATTTTCCGTCGACGTGGATGTGGCCCACGGCCCTGTCGGACCGGGCGCCGAAGTCACCGAACCGGTAGCTCGTCGACGTCATGCCGAGCGGCTTGAGCAGCACGTCGTCGGCGAGCACGTCCCAGGGCTTCCCCGCCCCGACCGCCACCGCCTCAGCCGCGGAAGTCAAGCCGAAGTTGGTGTAGGCGTACGAGATTCGAAACGGGTCCAGGGGTTGGTCGCGGAGTCGGTCGAGGACGTAGCGCCGGTCGTATCCGAGGTCCTCGAGCATGTCGCCCGCGTGGTCGGGCAGCCCGGACCGGTGCGAGAACAGGTCTCCGATGCTCACCATCTTCGTGACCGCCGGGTCCGACAGCGCGAACCACGGCAACTTCTCCACGACGGGTGTGTCCCACCCGACCGCGTTCACGCCTACCTGGTGAGCCACCACCGTCGACGAAATCGACTTGGACACCGAAGCCAGCTGAAACACGGTGTCGGCGTCGACTCGGTTATTCGCAGCGTCGCCGGCCCGGATGTCCTTTACCCCAAACCCTCTGGCGTACACGGTCTTTCCGCCATGCACTACGGCGACCGCCAGGCCAGGGACTCCGGACTTTTTCATCAGGTCGTCGGCGATGCTGTCCAGCTTGGCGACCGCGTTGTCGACAGCGTTGTCCGGCAACGGCATCGCCGGCACCAGCGGCGGCGGTACATCGGACAGCGTCGGCTTCCCCTCGGCCGATGGCTTTGCGGCCTCGCGGGGTGCATCGTCGCACGCCACCAGCAGAGACATCGCCGCGGCCAACACGATCACAGGGCTAACCGCCAGGCGTGCTCTCGTCACAGCCAGCACGCTAGCCGGTTATTGGTGCCACCAAGGGTCGAACGCCGACGAGTGCTCGCGCGAGGAGTGTGACCCCGTCGAGTCCGACGACAGCGAACCTGGGTCGATGCGTTCACCGGGCCGGGGCACGGCCACCTCGATGCCAGCCGGATCGGCGGCTTTGAGCAGCCGCTCGACGGGCTCGGCCCACGGATGCGGGGCGAGCCGGAACGTCGCCCAGTGGATCGGCAGCAGTAGGCCTTTACTAGCTTCGGCGATGTCGAGATGGGCCCGCACCGCCTCCTCCGGGTTCATGTGGATGTCCGGCCACGCCGGATGGTAGGCGCCAACAGGCAGCAGCGACACGTCGAAGGGGCCGTGATCCCTTCCGATCTCGGCAAAGCTCTTCGTATAGCCGGTGTCGCCCCCGAAGAAGGCACGGTGCCGCGGACCGCTGATCACCCAGGACGCCCACAACGTGGTGTTGCGGGTGAACAGCCGCCCCGAGAAGTGCCGCGCGGGCGTACACACAAGCGTCAGCTCACCGATCGTGTGGCTCTCGTGCCAGTCGAGTTCGATGATGCGGTTGTCGGGAATTCGCCATTTGCGCAGGTGCGCACCGACTCCAAGCGGGACGACAAACGGGGCCCGTTGGGTGTGCGCGAGGGCAACGACGGTGTCGACGTCGAGATGGTCGTAGTGGTCGTGGCTGATGACCACCGCATCCAGAGCCGGCAGCGCCTCCAGCGGCAGCGGCACGTCGTGCATCCGCTCCGGACCGAGCGTTCGCGACGGCGAGCAGCGCCTGCTCCAGACCGGATCTGTGAGTACGCGGTAGCCGTCGACCTCAACAAGCGCCGATGAGTGGCCGTACCAGCTGACGGCGAGGTCGAGCGGTGTGGTGTCCACCTTCGTAGGCACCGCCAGCGGGACGGGCTTGCGGGGTCGCGTCGCGTCGCGGGAGCCGACCAGCTCGCGCAGCAGCAGGCGCTGCTGCTCCCGGTCGAGGCTGACCGACGACGCCGGATCGATGTTGACGAACACGCCGTCTCGGTAGTTGGGCGATCGCCGGGCGACGGGCCAGATCTCGTCGGGCCGCGCGCCGACAGCGGTCGGCGAACCCTGCAACGCTCGCAGCGCCCAGCCGCTGGCCGCGACGGTCGCAGTCCCGACCGCGAATCGCAGCGCCGCGCCGATCATCAGCCCTCAGGCCCCCTGGAAGTTCGGCGGTCGCTTCTCGATGCGCGCGATCTGCGCCTCGATGACGTCCTGACTCTTCCACGCCCGATCGAACAGCTCCTGATGCGCCGGCCACGGCTCCTCGTAGGCGCCGTCGTCGTTGAGCACGCGCTTGGCGTGCTGCAGTGCCAGCGGCGCGAAGCCCGCGATCTCCGCCGCCCAATCCTGCGCGTCGGCGAGCGTGCCGATCCGGTTGGCCAGCCCGGTGTGCAGCGCGACGTCTGCGGTCAGCCGTTCGGCACCGAACAACATGCCGCGGGCCCGGCCCGCGCCGACCAGTGAGGTGAGCCGGCGGATGCTCCAGTTGTCAAGCGCCAAGCCGTATTTCGCCACGGGGAATTGGAAGTACGCCTCCGGTGCGACGACGCGCAGGTCGCAGATCAGCGACAGGATCACACCCGCGCCGATCGCCGGACCGTTGATGGCGCCGATCACGGGTACGGGGACCGCGTCGATTGCGAGGTTCAGCGCCTTGGCCTTGTCGGGGAGCTTCTCGGCCATCCCCGCCGCATCGGTCAAGTCGGCGCCCGAGCTGAACACGTCGCCCTGTCCCGTCAGCACGATCACGCGGATGTCCTCGGTGGCGGCCTTCTCGACCGCCTCGCGGAGGCTGTCCACGAGCTCGACGTTCAGCGCGTTGCGTCGCTCGGCGCGCTGCATCTCAAGGGTCATCACGTGGCCGTCGCGGGTCACACCAATCATGGGGTCCAGCCTATATAGGGTCGTGATGTGAGCCGGATCGGCGCCCTCGAGCTGCGGGATGCCGTGCTGGACCAGGGGTCCTTTCGCAGCTGGGACGCCCCGCCGGTGCCTGTCGCGAAAGGCGACGACTACCGCCGTGCGCTGGCCGACGCCGAGGCCGCGACCGGCCTGGACGAATCGGTCATCACCGGGGAGGGCCGTGTGCACGGGCGCCGGGTGGCGGTGGTGGCGTGTGAGTTCGATTTCCTCGCCGGCTCGATCGGGGTGGCCGCAGCCGAGCGGATCACCGCGGCCGTGCAGAGGGCGACCGCCGAGCGGCTGCCGCTGTTGGCGTCGCCGAGCTCCGGCGGCACCCGGATGCAGGAGGGCACCGTCGCGTTTCTGCAGATGGTCAAGATCGCCGCAGCCGTCGAGTTGCACAAGCGCGCCAATCTCCCCTACCTGGTCTACCTGCGGCACCCCACCACCGGCGGCGTGTTCGCGTCGTGGGGGTCGCTGGGACACATCACGCTCGCCGAACCTGGGGCGCTGATCGGGTTTCTCGGCCCCCGCGTATACCAACACCTCTACGGCGAACCGTTCCCCGAAGGCGTGCAGACCGCCGAAAACCTGCAACGGCACGGCGTCGTCGATGCCGTCATCCCGCTGGAGCGCCTGCGCGGAACACTGGACCGCGCATTGAAAGTCGTCGCCGATCCTCCGGGGCCGCCGCCACCGACACCGCCGGACGAGTCGTTACCCGACCTCCCCGCATGGGAGTCGGTGATGGCCTCGCGGCGGCCCGACCGGCCGGGTGTCGCGCACCTGCTGCGCCACGGCGCAACGGAGTGGACGCTGTTGTCCGGCACGGGTTTCGGAGAAGCGGCGACGACGCTGCTGGCATTGGCCCGCTTCGGCGGCCAGCCCGCGGTGGTGCTCGGCCAACAGCGTGTCGTCGGGGGGACTGTCGGGCCGGCCGCGCTGCGTGAAGCCCGCCGCGGGATGAGCCTGGCCGCCGGACTGAAGCTGCCGCTGGTGTCGGTGATCGACACTGCGGGACCAGCCCTGTCCGCGGAGGCTGAACAGGGCGGCCTGGCCGGCGAGATCGCGCGGTGTCTGGCCGAACTCGTCACCCTCGACACGCCGACGGTGTCGGTGCTGCTCGGGCAGGGCAGCGGCGGGCCCGCGCTGGCGATGGTGCCGGCGGACCGGGTATTGGCAGCGCTGCACGGATGGCTGGCGCCGCTGCCACCCGAGGGCGCCAGCGCCATCGTCTACCGCGACGTCGATCACGCACCGGAACTTGCTGCCGCACAAGGTATCCGGTCGGTGGACCTGCTGCGCGACGGCATCGTCGACGCCGTCGTGCCCGAACATCCCGACGCCGCCGACGAACCCATCGAGTTCACCAAGCGGTTGTCGGCCGCCATCGCCGGCGAACTGCATCGGCTCCGCACGGTGCCCGACGACCTACGGCTCGGTGGGCGGCTGACGCGCTACCGCCGCATCGGTTTACCGGGGGACTAACCGCCGAGCTCGGAAACCGTTGAGTCCAGTAGAGCCGCCTGCTCGGCAAGGTCGTGGTCGGACACCTCCGCCCCACCGGTTCGCTTGATCAGGTCGTCGCGCGAAGTCACCTGCAGCGCACCGCGATACTGCGGAGAGTCGGCCTCACGCGGAGTGATGACCTCGGTGCGGCCCTCGATCAACACCAGCACAGCCTCGGGGTCGTCGTGCTGCAGAAGTTGTTTCACGTCATCGGCGGAGATCACACTCATGGGGCTAGCTATGCCCGCTGGGGCCTCGGTTTAAGCCCCTAGCCGCTATCGAGGTAGCGCTGAACAGTCGGCCCAAGCCACGCCACGACCTCCTGATGCGACATCTGCACAATCGGTGGTAGCCGTAAGACGTAGCGGCACAGCGCCAGGCCGAGCATCTGCGTGGCCACCAAACTCGCTCGGCGTTCGGGGTGCACCGGGTTGATGCCCGCGACTACGGGCATCAATTGTCCGGCGAAGATCTCGCGCATCCGTTCGGCGGCGTCAGCGTTGGAGGTGCTCGCCCGGAGCAGGACGACGAGCGCTTCGTCGCGTTCCCACCGTTCCATGAAGTAGTCGACGAGCAGGGCGCCGGCGTCGCCGCGGTCCACACCCGCGAAATCGGGGATCTGCAGATCGAAGTCCGCGGCCGCGGCGAACAGTTGATCCTTGCTGCCGAAGTACCGCATGACCATCGACGGATCGATGTTGGCGTCGGCAGCGATCGCCCGGATCGTCGCGCGTTCGAAGCCTGATTCGGCGAATCGCTCTTTGGCCGCGGCCAGGATCACCGCCTTGGTTTCTGCAGCCGATCTCCGCATCCAACAAGTGTATGCCAACAACTGTTGACTTACGAAAATTCCTGGCGCATAGTTATGCCAACAAGTGTTGGCATAACTGAGGAGAGCATGATGAGCAGCGCTTATGACACCGACGTCCTGGTAGTGGGAGCGGGCCCGAGTGGGCTGACCCTGGCCGCTTCGCTGATCCAGCGGGGCATCTCGACAGTCGTCGTCGACCGGCAACCCGCGGGCGCCAACACATCGCGCGCCGCGGTCGTCAACGCCCGCAGCCTCGAGGTGCTCGAAAGCCTCGACGTCGCGCGCCGACTGGTCAAGGAGGGCGTCGAGGCGCCGCGGTTCAGCATCCGCGACGGCGCGCGCGTCCTCATTCCGATCGACTTCGGATCGTTGCCGACCAAATATCCGTACTCGTTGATGGTTCCGCAGTCGACCACCGAACGGCTGCTGCTGGAACGGCTGGTCGAGCTGGGCGGCACCGTCGTCCGGCCCAAAACACTGACGGCCATGTCGCAGGACGCCGACGGTGTGACGGCGACGTTCGACGGCGGGGACGTCATTCGCGCGCGGTACGCGGTCGGCGCCGACGGCATCCACAGCACGGTTCGCCAGGAGGCGGGCATCGGCTTCGAGGGCGGCGCCTACGCCGAGTCGTTCATCCTCGCCGACGTGCGGCTTGCCGGTGAGGCACCGAACGACGAGGTGTTGCTGTATTGGGCGACTGCGGGGTTGACCGTGGTCGCGCCGCTGCCCGGCGATGTCTACCGCATCGTCGCGCCCGTCGTCGATGCACCCGAAAACCCTTCTGCCGCTTTCGTTCAGGAGATCCTCGACAGCCGCGGCCCCGGCAAGGGGCGGATGGTCGTCACCGACGTCATCTGGGGTTCCCGCTTCCGCATCCAGCATCGGGTCGCCGACACCTACCGCGCCGGCCGGCTCCTGCTCGCGGGCGACGCGGCGCACGTGCACAGCCCGGCGGGCGGGCAAGGCATGAACCTCGGCATCCAGGACGCCGTCGCCCTGAGTGAGGCACTGGCGGGAGTTCTGAATGGCGGTCCGGAGTCGCTGCTGGACGATTACAGTGCCGCGCGGCGGCCGATGGCACGTGGCGTCGTCACGATGACGGACCGGCTGACGCGGCTCGCAACGCTGCCTCGCGTCGTCCGCCCGCTGCGCAACGCCATGTTCAGCGTCGTCGGGCGGATTCCCGCGGCCAATCGCGCGCTGGCCCGGCGGCTGAGCGGGCTGGTCTATCGCTGAGACTTCTGCGCCGCGCCCGTGCGTTGAGACTGCGCTGACGGCGGGGTCTACTCGCACTTCTACGCCGCCACCGCAGTCTCAACGGGGCTGTGGATGGATTCGGCGGCACCGGATTGCGGAGTGACAGGCTGCGACCGTGACGGTCTTCATCGGCAGCGAGGCATTGCAGGCCGGTGAGCTGACACGGCATGAGCTGCGCATGTGTTACCGCCGGCTACATCCCGACGTTTATGCGCCGAAGCGAGCCGACCTGACCCTCGAGGACCGCATCGCCGCCGCATGGTTGTGGTCAGGCCGCCGCGGCATTGTCTGCGGCGTGGCGGCGTCTGCACTGCATGGAGCCAAATGGGTCGACGCCGATGTGCCGATCGAGCTGGCGTCGCCGAACCATCGGGCACCCGCCGGCGTGATCACCCGCAACGGCGCCTTGCGCGACGACGAAGTGATCAAGCGCGGTCCTATGAAGCTAACGACAGTCGAGCGGACTGCATTCGACATGGCGCTCACCGGACGCGTACGCGAAGCGGTGGCGCGCCTCGACGCACTGTCGGCGGCGACGCATTACAAGGATGACGACGTACGAGAAGTGGCGCGACGGCATCCGCGGCTACGGCAGATCCGGCGCCTGGACCGGGTTCTGGACCTCGTCGACGCCGGCTCAGAATCTCCACAGGAGAGCCGGCTGCGATTGCTGTTGGTCGACAACGGGTTTCCGCGGCCCGCCACGCAGATCCCTGTACCCGGTCCGGACGGATTTCCGCGGTACTACCTCGACATGGGTTGGGAAGACGTCATGGTGGCAGTGGAATACGACGGCGAACACCACCGCAAGAACACCGCCGATTATCGGAAGGACATCGTGCGGCTGGAATACATCCAGTCGGTCGGATGGATTGTCGTACGAGTGGTGGCGGGCAATCACCCGCGAGATGTCGTCGAACGTGTGCGCCGCGCCCGTGCGTTGAGACTGCGGTGGCGGCGTAGAAGTGCGAGTAGACCCCGCCGTCAGCGCAG
>LZSH01000048.1 GCA_001665255.1 Mycobacteriaceae bacterium 1482268.1
CTGGTCGGCGATCGAACCCGTTGGGATCAGCCGTGTTCCGGCGACATTGTCGTGCTGCGGATCCAGCGCGGCCAGTTGTGTGCCGTTGACGAGATCGGGATCCAACGCGCCCAGCCGGGCCAGCAGCCGCGACGCGACGACATGGTCGATCCATGGTACCGGCGCCAGCGCCCGGCCGATCTCCTCGGCCACCAGCGTCAGGTCGACCAACGTCGCTCCGTCACCGCCCGCCGATTCCGGCAATGCCATTGTGGTGGCACCCATCGCACACAACCGCTCCCACAGGCTCTTGTCGAACCCGGTTTCCTCTGCCGCACGCACGGTTTCGATGGGGCAGTGCGTCTTGAAGAATTGCTTGTACGCCTGCTGAATAGCCTGATGGTCTTCGGAAAGGCTGTAGTCCAGCCTGCGTAATTCGTATCGGTCCACCGTTATTCCTGTTCTTCGAAGAAGAATTCGTCAGCGTTGTTGTACAGGTAGTTGGCCAGCACGTCCGCCGGCAGGTCCAGGGCAAGGGCCTCGGGTACGACACGTTGCATTCGCAGCACGGGCCAGTCCGATGCGTAGATCACCTTGTTCTTGCCGCGCGTGCGCATGTAGTGCAGCAGGCTGTCGGGTAACCGCTTCGGCGACCATGCCGACGTCATCAGCCTCAGATTCTGATACTTGATCATCAGCCGAATGGCGATGTCCCACCACGGATCAGCACCGTGGATCATGCACAGCTTGAGCTCGGGGAAGCGGACGCATACCCGGTCGAGATGGATCGGATTCTGGACTTCACCGGGAATCGGCGGCCCGGGAAGGCCTGTGTTGATGCACAGCGGCAACCCGATCTCGGCGCACTTCGTGTACAGGGGGTAGTACACAGCATCGCTCGGCGGATACTGACCGTCGCCCCAGAAGCTCGGTCCGACAGCGGCATACGCCACCGGAAGATCGCTTGCCACCGCGGTGAGTTCGCGCAGCGACGGAATCGGCTTGAGCAGGTTGACACCGCCCATCGCGAGGCGGAACCGGTCCGGCCGCGATTCGACGAACATGCGGGCGGTCACCGATGGCTTGGCGAGGTTGTCCATCAGGATGGCCTTGGTCACGCCCTGCTCGTCCATCTCGTCGAGAAGCGCCGACAGATCGACGGGAGCGAACATCGACTCCGGACCCTTGAAGTAGTCGTCACGCACCTTCAGCATCCAGGTGGGTTGCTGTTCGGTCTCCCCGAAGTGGACGTTGACGAGGCAATCAATCGTTTTCGCCGTCATGTCAGTGCCCGCTGAGCCGCTTGACTTTTCGCCCACCGATAGTCGGCCTTTCCATTGCCGAGTCGTCGTACCTTGTCCACGAAGATGAACTCCTTGGGTGCCTTGAACCGTGCCAGGTTCTCCACACAGGAGGCATGCAGCGTCGAGATGTCGACGGATGCGTCCGGCCGCGTCTCGACCAGGGCGACGATCTCCTGCCCCCATCGTTCGCTGTCGCGGCCGACCACCAACGCGTCGGCCACCCCGGGACACGCCCGCAGCACCGCCTCGACCTCCTCGACGAAGACCTTCTCTCCCCCGGTGTTGACGACCAGCGAGTCCCTGCCGTACAAGCGCAGGGTGCCGTCCGCCTCGAGTGAGGCGCGATCCCCCGAGATCACTACCCGCCGGCCGTCGACCACGGGGAAGGTCTTGCGCGTCGCGTCGGCATCATCGAAGTAGCCCAACGGAATACGCCCGGTGCGCACAACCCAGCCGACCTCCGGTTCGCCGGGGGCGACGAACCTGGTGAGGTCTTCCGACACCACCGTCCCCCCTTCGCGCAGGTCGAACGTCTCACGGTGGGAGCCCCGCTTGTTGTGTCCGAATCCCATGTTTCCGGTCTCCGAAGAGCCGTACCCGTTGATGATCGTCAGCTGCGGCAACTTATCGAGCAGTGCGGTTACGTGCTTGGCATTGGTTGCCGCTCCGCCTGTTCCGATGGCATACAGCGTCGACAGGTCGTAGGTGCCGCGGTGGAGTTCCTCGATAAGCGGAGCCGCGTAGGCATCCCCCACCATCGTCATCATGCCGACCTTGTGCCGCTCAGCGGTGCGCAACACCCGAGCCGGATCGAATCTGTTGCGGTCGTCGTAGAGCACGACGGGCAACCCGGCCAAGGCACCGGAGAACACGGTCCACAGACCCGCCGCATGCATCAGCGGCGAAACGGCGAACCATGGCGGTCCCTCGTTTCGGCGCACCTTGTCGTGGATGTCCGTCGCTGACTCGTGATCAGCGCCGACCATGGACGACACATAGGTGTCGCTTTGCCGCCACAGCACGCCTTTCGGTCTGCCAGTCGTGCCGCCCGTGCAGTACATGATGAGGTCGTCGGGCGAGCCCGCGACGCGGCGTTCCGAATCGCCCTGTGCGACAGCCTCGTCCAGGGTGACCGAACCTGGAATATCGAGGGCGTCGCTTCCGTCGTCGACGGCGATGAGGAGGTCAGCGCCCAGTGAGCCCAACACGTCGGCGAACTTCGCCCCGAGCGCGCGGTGATAGATGACCGCTCGCGGCTTCACGTATTCCAGGAGCTCGGTGACTTCGCGTGGCGTGTAGTGGTGGTTCACGTTCACCGGAACAGTGCGGGCCTTCAGAGCAGCGATCACCATCTCGGGATAGCGATCGTTGTACATGACCAATGCAATGCGGTCCTGGCCGCAC
>LZSH01000049.1 GCA_001665255.1 Mycobacteriaceae bacterium 1482268.1
CCGGCCTGACCTCGCGGGGCTCGAGAATGGTGCCGGCGCCGACGGTGTCGTTGGTGGTCTCGTCGATGAGTATGAAGGCGCCGCTGTCCCGGTTGTCGGCATAGGCGTCGGAGACGACGATCGAGCTGGTCCGCAGCGTCACCGCTCCGATATCGTTGAGCACCAACTCAACTGGACTATCGAGTTCGTCCAGCGTCTCTGGGTCAAGCCGCGAATGCAGCGCCTGCACCGTCGCGCGCACGGTCCTGGTGCCCTGCTTGAGCGCGAGCCGGTCGCCGGCCCTCAGCGGATGGTCGGCAAACCAGCAGACCGTTGCGTCCAATTCCCTGGCCGGTACGGGCAGCACCGCGTCGTCGGCGCCGCTGACGAAGACGTCACCGCGACCGACGTCGATATCGTCGGCGAGCTCGATCGAAACCGACAGCGGCGCAACGGCCGTCGTACGTTCATCGTCGAGCGTGTCGACGACGGTGACCGTCGACCGGGTGCCCGCGGGCAGGCTCACGACGGTATCGCCGACTTCCAGCGTGCCCGCCGACAGCCGTCCGGTGTAGCGCCTGCGCTGCTCGGCGGATGGGCGTGACACCCATTGCACCGGCAGGCGCAGCTTGTTCGGTTCCGGCTGCGGTGCCGACAACTCGACACCCTCGAGATACTCGAGCAGCGTAGGACCTTCGTAGAACGGGGTGTTGTCGGATCTGTGCACGACGTTGTCGCCATGTTTGGCGGCGATCGGGATGACGGTGACGTCGAGGCCACCGAGGCGTGCGGCCATCTGGTGCAGTTCCCGCTCGACTTCGCCGTAGCGTTCCTCGCTGAAGTCGACCAGGTCGAACTTGTTCACCGTGGCGACAAAGTGCTTGATCCCCAGTAGCTTTGCGATCCGCGCGTGCCTGCGGGTCTGGCGCAGGACACCGGCGCGTGCATCGACCAGCAGCACCGCAACGTGTGCGTTCGATGCGCCCGTGAACATGTTGCGGGTGTAGCGTTCGTGCCCCGGGGTGTCGGCGAGGATATAGCTGCGGGTATCGGTCGAGAAGAACCGGTACGCGACGTCGATCGTGATGCCTTGCTCGCGTTCGGCGCGCAGACCGTCGGAGAGCGCGGCGAGGTCGGCGACGCCCTCCTCGTCGGTGACGGCTTCCAGATGGTCGGTCGGCAGGCTGTCGGTGTCGTGCAGCAGGCGGCCGATCAGTGTGCTCTTGCCGTCGTCGACGGAGCCTGCAGTGGTGATCCGCAGCAGTTGGCGTGTCATCAGAAATAGCCTTCCCGCTTGCGGTCTTCCATGGCGGCGGCCGACGTTCGGTCATCGGCACGGGTCTCGCCGCGCTCGGACACGGTGGCCGCGGAGATCTCGGCGATCACCCGCTCGATGTCGGTGGCGGTCGACCGCACCGCGCCGGTGATGGTCAGATCGCCGACGGTGCGGTAGCGCACCCATTCGACCGAAGCGGCCTCCCCGTTCGTCGGTCCGGCGTACTCGGACACCGCGAGCAGGATGCCGTCGCGTTCGAAAACCTCGCGCTCATGGGCGAAGTAGATCGACGGCAGCTCAAGGTTTTCCAGCTGGATGTAGCGCCAGACGTCGAGCTCGGTCCAGTTGCTGAGCGGGAACACCCGCACCTGCTCGCCCTTTTTGATGCGCCCGTTGTACAGCGACCACGGTTCGGGCCGCTGCGCGCGAGGATCCCACTGGCCGAACTCGTCGCGGAAGCTCAGGATGCGTTCCTTGGCTCGCGCGCGCTCCTCGTCGCGACGCGCGCCGCCGAACGCGGCGTCGAAGCCACCCTCCTCGAGCGCGTCGAGCAGCGTGCGGGTCTGCTGCCGGTTCCTCGACGCGCCGGGACCAGGATCGGGCACGCGGCCCTTGTCGATGGACTCCTGCACCGATGCCACGATCAGCTTGTGCCCCTCGCCGGTGACTCGGCGATCGCGGAACTCGATCACCTCGTCGAAGTTGTGTCCGGTGTCGACGTGCATGACCGGAAACGGGAGCGGGGAGGGCCGAAAAGCCTTCTCCGCCAGCCGCAGAAGCACGATCGAGTCCTTGCCTGCCGAGAAGAGCAGCACCGGGCGCTCCAACTCGGCGACCACCTCGCGGATGATGTGCACGGCTTCTGCCTCGAGCAGTCGGAGCTCGTCGACGTGCAGGGTGTCGTATGTGGTGGCAGTCGCCGTCATGTCGGCAGCCCTTCCTTCTCGGCGTCGGCTCGGTAGCGGTCGACCCATTCGTCGGATCGGTGATCGGCCTGACGCTCGAGGACAGGCGCGGGCGCCAATTGCGGATCCTGGCCCAGCGCCTCGAGAATGGTCCCGACGATGGAGGTCAGGTTGCGCCACAGTACGGGGTAGGAGACCTCCATCGGAGAGATCCCCTCCTCGTCGAACCACGCCCGCCAGCCCTTCTCCTGCTCGCGCAACATGGTGATGACGTGGGCGATCGCACCCGCGTGGTACTCGGCCGCAGAATCACGCCTCGGGTCCGGCCGGCCGCGCCAAACCCGCGTCTGCACCGCGCGCCAGAACGAAACCGCTTGTGACACAACGTCGGGACGGTAGACGTGGATGAGCACCGGGTCGCTGCCGATGACATCACGGATCGCTGGGAGCAGGCCGTCGCCGGAGCGGTCGGGCAGACCGGCGGCACGCTGCAACAACAACGGGGTCTGGTTCCACATCAGCTTGCCGCCCCAGATTCCGTTGGGTGTGCGGCCCACGGTGCGGATGTAGTCGCGCCAGATCTCGGGCGGTGCAAGGTCCGGCTTGCCTTCGTCGAGCGGGTCGAGCAGTCGAAGAATCGATTCGTCTTCGACCCCTTCGAACCATTGCCGCGGCTGGGGGGATTGGCTGGTGGTCGGCAGGTACTGAAAGAACTCTCCCGGTTCGCCCGCAACGCCTGTCGCCCTGAGGGATTCGACGAGCAGCGTGCTGCCGCTGCGTTGCGACGCGAGAACCAAATATGCGGATGCCGCCATTGCCTGCCTAACTGGTCTAGCTGTGGTCGTCTTCGATGCCGCGGTCGGCGGCGATGGCGGAACGGCTGGTGACCCGTGGACCGTGGACGCGCAGATAAGTCTCGGTGTAGCGCTCCGAAATACGGGTGCCCGCAAAGTCAGACGGGATGACGTCGTTGGTCTTCTGCCGCCAGTCATTCAACAGCAGCGCAAGATCGTTGGCGATCACCTCCGCCTTGTCCGTCGCATTCGGCCCGAGCAGGTTGTGCGCCTCGCCGGGATCTTCGACTAGGTCGTACAACTCACGTTCCGGCCGTCGCCCGGCAGCCAGAGGCGCGACGGCCAGGCCCGGCGCCGTGTCGGCGATATCCCATGGCAGGTCGAGAAGCGGCCGGGGTGCGTAGTTCTCGATGTAGCTGTATTCCTTTGTGCGCACGGCTCGTATCGGGTCGAAGGAGTCGTGAAAGGTCTTCGTCGTGTAGACCTCGGCGCGGACCGGTTGCTCGTCTTCTGTCGGAGTTTGGAGGCGCGTGGCGTGCGACATTCCCTCGATGTCGGCGGGCACGTCGAGCCCGAGCAGTTCGAGCACGGTGGGCAATAGGTCCACGCCGCTGAACAGCTCGTCGTACACCTGCGGTGAGTACTGCCGGTCGCGCGGCGGGCGAACGATCAGCGCGATGCCGGTCCCGGCGTCGTACAGCGTCGACTTGGCGCGCGGCAGCGCGGGGCCGTGGTCTGTCATGAACACCACCCAAGTGGTGCGGTCCAATCCCGTCGCCGCCAATTCGTCGAGCAGGCGACCGACGGCTGCGTCGGCGACGCTGATCGCGCCGTAGAAATCGGCGAGGTCTTGGCGGACGGCATCGGTATCGGGCAGATAGTCGGGCACCTCGACGGCGGTTCTGTCGGCCGGCTCGTAGCGGTCGGGCGGATACGGGCGGTGGGTTTCGAAAAAGCCGGCCGTCAACAGGAACGGCTCTCGCGGTGCATGGTGGAGCCACTCGGCGGCGCGCTCGACGACGTATTCGCAATAGGAGTTGGAGACGTCGTACTCATCGAAGCCCAGCCGGCTCGGGTACGACGTCTCGTGCTGCATGCCGAACAGCGCTGAATACCAGCCGGCGTCCGACAGGATTTCGGGCAGCGTCCGAACGTCGGCGCGGTACTCCCAGCCGTGGTGGGCCAGGCCGACCAGGCCGTTGCTGTGCGGGTAGCGCCCGGTGAAGAGGGATCCACGCGACGGCGAGCACAGCGGCGCGGTGGCGTGCGCGCGGGTGAACAGGATGCCCTCGGCGGCGAGCTGGTCGAGCCGCGGGCTGGACACGTCGGCGTGGCCGTAGACACCGAGATAACGGCCGAGGTCGTGCCAGTGCACGATCAGCACGTTGTCTTTGTGTCGGTCGGTCACTGCTGGTCCTTTCTGGTCGCCGGTACACCAAACCGATCGTCGTGCGATCGCGCAACGGTTTTGCTCACTGGGAGTTATCCACAGTTGCGGATTCATACACAGGTCGCGACTGAACAGGCAGTTGTGGCGGGTTATGGGAGGTGGCGCTGGCTAAATTCGAATACATGTTCGATGTCCTCGCTGCGACGGCCGCCGCCGCCCTCGGTGGTGCAGCGATCGGTGCATGGGCGCAGGTGGAGAACGCCGCATGTGCGAGGCGCCTCTCGGCGATCGCCGATCTATTGGAGGCGCGTTGCACCGACGACGGATCGGCTGACCGCGAGCAATGGTGTCTGGACAACTGGGGCGCGGTGGCCGCCGAGGTCGCCGCCTCTCACGAGGTGTCGTTTGGGGTGGCCTCGCATCAATTGATGGTGGCGATGGCGCTCCGCGAACGGCTGCCCCGAGTCAACGAGGTGTTCCACACCGGCCGCATCAGCTATCGGCTGGTGCAGTCGATCGTGCACCGGACTGCGCTCGTCACCGACCCGCAGGCGCGGGCGAACGTCGATGCCGAGATCGCTGTGGCCGTACCCGGCTGGGGTGCCCTGTCGGTGACCAACGTGGAACGGGCCATCGACTACTGGGTGGATCGCTATGACCCGTATGCGCTGCGGCGGACGGAACTCCGGGCCCGGGGACGCCATGTTGACTGCATCTCGGACGGCAACGGGTTGTCGACAGTCGAGGCGGTGTTGTTCGATCACGATGCCGCCACCCTCGACAAGCGCCTCGATGCGATGGCGGACGCGGTCTGCGACCGTGACGGACGGACGCGCGATCAGCGTCGCGCGGACGCATTCGGCGCGCTGGCCGCCCGTGTCGACCTCGCCTGCGGCTGCGGCGACGCTGACTGTTGTGCTGCCGGGCGGCAACCCAACGCCGTGGTAATCAACGTGATCGCCGAGCAACGGAGCCTTTCGGATAACACCGCTGCGGTAGTGGACGGTGAGAATCCCGATAAGCCGACCAAGCCGCTGCGGGAGATGACGCTCGCGGAGGCGGCCGCAGAACCGGAGCCGACTGGACCTGCGCAGACCAACCCGGGGGTGATGATCGGCGGCCCCATCATCCCTGCCCCGCTGTTGGCGGCGAAAGTCGCTGCCGGAGCAACGATGCGGTGGATCGTGCATCCCGGTGACGCGCCACCCGAGCCGGGACATCGGGCGTCGGTGAAGTTGGACCGGTTTGTCCGATGCCGCGATATGACATGCCGGTTCCCGGGCTGCACCGAACCAGCCGACATGTGCGATGTGGACCATACGATTCCGTATCCGATCGGGCCGACGTGTGCGTCGAATCTGAAATGCTTGTGCCGAAAACATCACTTGCTCAAGACTTTTTGGGGCGGGCGATGCGGTTGGCGCGACGACCAGCTGCCCGACGGCACCGTGGTGTGGACTGATCCCAGTGGCCAGACGCACATGACCCGGCCGGGCAGCTACGGGCTGTTCCCGCAACTGTGTCGTCCGACGGCGGCGGTCGTGTTGAGTCCCGCTGAGATCGCCGCGGCCGCCGGGCTCCGACCGGGCAGCGGGTTGGCGATGCCACGCCGGAAGCAGACCCGCAGTCAAGACCGCGCGCAGCGCGTGATCGCTGAACGACGCCTCAACGAGATCGACCCTCAGACCCACCGAGCCACGATCACGCCGCCCACAGCACCAGCGCGCGATTTCGCTTCCTGGCTAGCTGCCCTGCCGCCATGCGACGACACACCCCCACCGTTTTGAATCAGCCGCCGCTTGCGGGGACGCCGATGGCGCGAAGCACGTATTCGGGCGGGACGTCGAAGGCAAGCGACCGACGCGGCAATTGCACGAGGACGTCGTCGGGGATCGAGGCCTTGTAGTTCAGCGAGAGGTGGCCGTTGAACCTGGCGTCGACCTCATCGACGTTGACCTCGATGTGCAGACCGGTGTTCGAGATGTCGGCCTTGACCGGTCCGCTCTGCGGCGCATCCCACCGTTGGTCGACAGTGCGGCCCGCGAGCTTGGGCACCGACGACAACGTGGCCAGCACTCGCTGCGGAGTGAGCACGAGCGATCCGACATAGCTCGCGATGTCAGCATGCGCCTTCTTGCCGGGCACGGCGCCACTGAACCGCCGCGTGACCGGCACGTACTCGGAAAGATAGACGATGCCTTCGGCGTCCACTTGCGTGCGCAGCTCGGCGGGCAACCCGCCGATGCGCAGGAGTTTGCGCAGAAATACGGCCATAGGTGCACGGTAGCGACAGCGTGGTACTCCTAGGGAGTGACACAGCGGAACCGGTGGCTGCTCGGCCTCGCCGCGGTCGCGTTGGCGCTGTATGCGCTGCTGTGGGGCGGCTTCGTGGCGCACTGGCAATGGATCGAGACCGTAGACCGATTTGCGCTCGACCCACTGCACACCTACGGGCTCTCCCGACCGGGCTGGATCGTCTCGTGGGACGTGTTCTGCACAGTGCTGGGGCCGACGGCTTTTCGGCTGATCGCCGTCGTCGTCATCGTGGTTGCTCTGACGCGGCGCAACCTGCGCGCTGCGCTGTTCCTTGTCATCAGCGTCGAACTCAGCGGCCTGGTGACCGAAGCCGCCAAGGCCGCGGTCAACCGCCCACGCCCCGAAGGCGCGTTCGTGGCTGCCTGGGGATCGTCGTTTCCGTCCGGGCATGCGCTCGGCGTGATGGTCGGTGTGCTGGCGTTGTCGACGCTGTTGTGGCCCATCCTGCGGCGGTCGCTGCGCCTCTGGCTGGTCCTCATCGGTGCGGTCGTGGTGATCGCGATCGGGGTGGGCCGTGTGGTGCTCAACGTGCACCATCCGTCAGATGTGGTGGCGGGCTGGGCGCTTGGCTACCTGTGGTTCGCAATCTGCGTGACGGTGCTCCCACCCGTCGCGCCGGTCACGGCAGCGGACGAAACACCGGCAGCGCCCGGTAATCCACACTGAAACTGGCCTCGGCGCACCGTGTCCCGACCTCACCGTCAAGGGCCAGCACCGTCGGTCCGTCGACGGCCTGGAATGAGAACTCCGGCACCCGCATTTCGTGATAGAGCGGGCTGCGTTCCAACCGGCCCAGCACCAGCGCACAGATGATCCGCAACGTGGCGAACCTGCGCCCGGTTTCCAGAATGCGTACGTCGAGCAGACCGTCGTCCATCCTCGTCCGGCGCGACGGTGCGAAGCCCGACGGCAGATATGTCGAATTGCCAAGGAAGAACAGCGATGTCTGCAGGGTCTTGTTGTCGTAGGAGATCCGTACCGCTTGGTCGCGGCGCAGCGTGTGGAACATCGCGTACAGCCCCGCGAGCGGCTTGCCGATCCTGCGCTCGAGCTTCTCGCGCGTCCGCACGAACTTCGGGTAGGCGCCGATGCTCGCCGTGTTGACGACGATCTGCTTCTCGTTGAGACACACCAGGTCGACGCATGACACGCTGCCGCGCTGGATCGCCTCGACCGTCTTGGCGATCGTGTCGCAGCCGATGTCCTTGGCGAAATGGTTGAACGTGCCCCCAGGGAACACCGCCAGCGGAACACCGCACTGAACAGCGATGCCCGCCGCGCACGACACCGTGCCGTCGCCGCCGCCGACAGCAAGCACTTCAGCCCGCTCGGCGGCATCGCGCAACGCCGCAACGATGTCGTCGCCCTGGCCGGTCTCGACGACCTCGGCGCGGGGCAGCGCTTCGCGAACCTCGTCGATGACGCGCGCCCCGGTGCCGCTGCCCGACGCGGGATTGATCACCAGCACCACGCCGTCACCGTCGGGTCGAGGCGGAGTGTTGACGCGCAGCGGGTCAGCGGCGGGGATTTTCGTCGGGACGACCGGCGGGACGATCCGTCCGCCGAGCACGGCGATGCCCGCGCCGATCCCGAACCCCGCGAACACGTCGCCTGGATAGTGAGCCCCCACCGCCACCCGGGACAACCCGACCAGCCCCGCGAGCAGGGCCAGCCCCAGCCCGACGGGCGGGCTCTCGAGCCCGACGCCGATCGCGAAGGCGGCGGCACTGGCGGAGTGTCCAGACGGAAGCGAATTCGACGTGGGGAAGCGGCGGCTCTGCCTGGCCAGTGGCACCAGTACGCGGCTGGGCCGCGGACGCTTCCACACCCGCTTGGCGAACTGGTTGGTGACGAGGCTGGTCACAGCCAGGCTCACCACGCCGCGCACGGCACCCCGAGCCGTCGCCTTGTGGCGCGTCGCGACGAGTGCCCCGGCGATTGCGAACCACAGCTTGGAGTGGTCGGCGGCCCAGGTCAGCCTAGGCATCGCCGCGTCAAGCAGCGGACTCGGTGACTCCGCGACGGCCTCGAAGACTTCACGGTCCAGAGTGCCGAGACCCCGGCCGATCTCGGTCAGGCCGCGCAGACCCTCTGGCTTTCGACGGAACAGCATTACGCCAACGTACCCAGCCGGCCAACGGCCCAATCGAGTCGTCGTGTGCAACCATGGGCCGGTGCGCCGATGGCTCCTACCGCTGATCGCCACGCTGTCGTTAACGCTCGCAGCGCCGGCAGCGCACGCCGACTACACACCGTGGTTCGCACCCAACGTCGGCAACGCCACCCAGGTCATTTCCGTTGTGGGCGACGGCGGTTCGTCGGCCAAGATCGACGTCTTCCAACGCACTGCCGCCGGCTGGCAACCGGTTAGGGCCGGCATACCCGCGTTCGTCGGCGCCAACGGCATGGCGCCGGAAACCCATGACGGCCAAGCAAAGACGCCGATGGGTATCTTCACCCTCGACTTCGCTTTCGGCACTGCACCCAACCCTGGCGGCGGCCTGAAATACGTGCAGGTCGGTCCCGATCACTGGTGGGACGGCGATATGAAGAGCCCGACCTACAACACCATGCAGGTCTGCAAGAAGTCGCAGTGCCCGTTCAACACCGACCCGGCCAGCGGGACCGAGAACCTCGACATTCCGCAGTACGTGCACGCCGTGGTGATGGGCGTCAACAAGCAACGCGTACCGGGCAACGGCGGCGCGTTCTTCCTGCACGCCACCGATGGCGGACCGACGGCCGGGTGCGTGGCGCTCGACGACGGCACGCTGGTCGAGATCATGCGTTGGCTACAGCCGGGCGCGCTGATCGCGGTCACCCAGCAATAGTCAAATATTCAGGGCCGCACCGGGTGTCACCTTGAAGTGGGTGATCGCCTCGGTGGACATGTTGATCTCGTAGGTGCGCTCGTAGCCGGTCGCCGAGATCCGCCAGCCGTCGGCGGTGCGCCGGTATCGGTCGTAGTAGAACGCGGCGCCATAGAGCATGAAGCTGAAATCGGGGACGACCACGCGGTCCTGCAGGTACCAGATGCCGGTGGCCTCGTCGCCGTCGATGTCGATCTCGGGATGTGTCACCCGGTGCTCGGTGAGGACGTTCGCGGGCATCGCGGAGCGCATGAACTCGACCAGCGTGTCACGGTCGGTGAAATGGTGCTCCTCGCCGAGCGAGCTTCCGTAGTCACCCACGATGTCCTCGGTGAGCGTGTCTGCGAACTCGTCCCAGTGCTTGGTGTCCAGCGCCCGCAGGTAGCGGTATTTCACCCGTTTGATCTCGTCGATATCGCCCATGCGGGGATACTACTGAGCCGCAGTCAGATCCCGTGTCGCAGGACCTTCGAGCAGCTGGCCGTCCGGCGCGAACCTCGAGCCGTGCAGCGGGCACTCCCACGCCTCGTCGGCGTCGTTCCAATTCACGATGCCGCCCAGATGCGGGCAGACGGGCGAGACGCGGTGCTCGACGCCGTTGACTATGCAGCGGCCCTCGAGTTGCCACGGCGGCCCGCTGACGACCCCGCCGTCGTCGGGTGTCCGGTTGCCGATCCGGGCCACCGGGGTGATCCAGCCCCTTGCCAGGTACATCGCCACTTGAAGGTTGGCCTGCATGGCTTTCGGAATTCCAGACAGCTCATGGGGACTCCAGCTTGCGAACGCCTCCGCCCAGTCCATCCGGCCGCCGAGGATGCGACTGGACAAGGCGAGCGCGGCAGCCGTCCCGTTCGTCATACCCCATTTGTCGAAACCCGTTGCGACAAAGATCTTGTCGTGGCCGGGAAGAATCGGTCCGACGTAGGGCAGTTCGTCGGCGGGTGAATAGTCTTGCGCAGACCAGTAATGCGTCTGCATGGCGCCGGGATAGTGCCTTTTCGCCCAGGCGTCGAGTTCCTGCACCGACGATGCCGGATGCTTCTCGTGTCCCACCGGATGCCCTGCACCGCCGACGATCAAGCGTTGCCCATCTGCTGTCGGCGCATAGCGCACAGATCGCGTCGGGGAGTCGGTGGACAGATACATGCCTTTGGTGATGTCACCGGGCACGCGGTAGGCCATACAGTAAGACCGCTGCGGTTTGAGCCGCGCGAAAAAGCCGCCGCGATCCAGGATGGGAACGCCGGTGGCGAGTACGCACTGCTTTGCCTGTACGTCGAATTCGTCGGCTTCGCTGGTCCGCACGTGCAACACCAAACCGTCGGCCTCACCCGAAACCTTCTGCACCCGAACGCCTTCCACCAGGCGTCCACCGTGTTCGTCGAGTTCGACGATGAGGCTGTCAACCAAGGGCATGGGGTCGAACTGCGCCTGCTCGGGCAGACGGACACCACCGTGGAAGGGGAACGGCACGTCGGCGTCGTCGACCCATTCCACCGGCAACCCCGCCGCCTTGCATGCCTCGAGCTCGGCCCGCGCCGACGGAACACCCTTCTCGGACTGCGCGTAGGTGAAGGCGTCTTCCCGCTGCACCGAGATACCGTGCGCCTCACAATGGTGGAGCAACCACTCCTGGCCCTCGCGATTGCCGTCGACGTACTGCCGAGCGCGCTTGGATCCGTGCTTGCCGACGATCTTCGACAGCTTGCTGCCCTGCAGCAGGCTGATTTTCGCGGTGGTGTTGCCAGTGGCACCCGCGCCCGCCGAGAACGCTTCGAGCACCAGGACGCTTTTGCCCGCCCTGGCGAGAAGCACGGCGGTGGTGAGCCCCGTAATGCCCGCGCCGACGACAACCACGTCGGCGTGCCGGTCGGCTTCGAGCAAAGGATTCGCAGGTGTCGGTCTATTTGCTCTGTCGTCCAGCCACAGCGAAGTCATGGTCATGCCAGTACCCTGCGTACCGATGACGAAACCCGCGCCCTCAAAAGCACGCTGGCCGAACGCCGTTCAAACGGCTGGTGTACGGAGTGTCTGAGCGGCATCTGCTCACAACACGGCTAGGGTGTGGGCCGTTATGAGCGACCCGTTGGGGTTGTCGGTTGGGACAACAAACCTGGTCGCGGCGCGTGTCGGCAATCAACCTGTGACGCGCCGCTCAATGCTGACCCTCGGGCAGTCCGGCGACGCTATCAGCGGATTCGTCGAGCGTGTCGGGGACAGGGTTCCACTGGTGACCCCCGATGGCACGAGCTACCGCGCCGAGCAGCTTCTCGTGCAAGCGCTCGAGGCGATGGTGCAGATGGCCGGCGGGCCTTCGTCCGACGTAACAGTCGCGGTCCCCGCCCACTGGAACGCGACGACGACGTGGGCGTTCCGCAGCGCGCTGACCACCAGCACGACGCTGTCGCCGACGGGCGCGCCGGTTCGGGTGGTGTCCGACGCCGTCACCGCGTTGACGGCGCTCCAGTCCAATCCCGGCGTCGGCTCCGATGGAGTGGTCGCGCTGATCGACTTCGGCGGCAGTGGCACCAGCATCACGCTCGCTGACGCCGCCGCCTCCTTTCAGCCCGTCGGCGAAACCGTCCGCTACGCGGACTTCTCGGGTGACCTTGTCGATCAGGCATTGCTGGCGCACATCCTCGACAACGTCGTCGATGGGGCGGATACCGCCGGCACTACGGCGGTGGAATCCCTGACGCGGTTGCGGGAGGAGTGCAGGCAGGCCAAGGAGCGGCTGTCGGCCGAGACCGCGACGCATCTGGTCTTGGAACTGCCGGGCCGTCGCGCAGACATCCGCGTCACCCGAGACGAACTTCAGGACTTGATCCGACGGCCGCTGGATGGCGTCGTCGCAGCGTTGGACGAACTGGCCGACCGCAACGGTATTGCGACAACGGGGCTGGCCGCCCTGGCGATCGTCGGCGGCGGTGCCAGTATTCCGCTTGTCGCACAGCGTCTTTCGGAACACACTAGCCGTCCGGTGGTGACCACACCGCATCCGGCGCTCGACGCCGCGGTCGGCGCCGCGCTCGTCGCCGCGTTCGGAGCCGACGCCGACGCGCTGACGGGAGCCAACGCGGCAACGGCCCTGGACGCCGCGGCGGCGACCGGGGCGGCCCCTGCCGCCACCGACGTGACGGCCGCCGAAGCGGTGTACGACGTACCGGTCGCCGACGCGCCGGGCTCGGCGACGTTCCGCGCGCTGGCCTGGTCGCAGGACGACGGTGGCGAGGAACTCGTCCCGTATACCGGTGAAAACCCGTACCTCCTTGCCAATTCCGGCGTGCGGCCGGTGATCGAATACGTGCCGACGACCGGGCGGATCTACGAACAGCCGCGGCGGCCGTGGCACCGCGTGGCCGGGCTGGTGATCGGCGTCGCGGCCGTCATCGCGATCATCGCCGTGGGCGGTGTGGCGTACGCGCTGACAAGCGCCACCGAAAGCACCAGGGCCACCGAGCCGTCGAAAGCCGATTCGCCCAAACAGCCCCAACCCGAGCCGCCCGCACCGCCGAAGCAGGAGAACCCCGAGCCGCCGCCGCCGCCCCCGGCCAGTGAGGTGACGGTGGTGACCGAGGCGCCGCCGCCAGCCCCGCCGCCGGAGACGCCCACGTGGACGCCGACCACGACGGTGCCCACCACGACCAGGACGACGACCACAACCTCGCCGACAACCACCACGACGTCGCCGACCACCACCACGACAACGACAACGACGACCACGACCACCACGACGACGACGAGCACCACACCGTCGATGACGACGTCCTATGTCAGGGTTCCGTTCGTGCCGGTGCCGGTGCCGATCCAGGTGCCGAACACAGGTCCCCCGCCGCCGCCGGCCTACCAGCCGCCGGTGTATCCGCAGTCTCCTTGGGGTTAGCCGCCACCGCACTCGCGTGCGGAAGCGCACAATGGATGAATGAGCAACAATGGGCCGTTCGGGTTCGACCCGGACGACTTTGATCGAGTGATCCGCGAGGCCGGCGAGGGACTGCGCGACGCCATCGGAAAAGTCTTCGACATGACCGGTGAGCGGGCAGGCTGGAGCGTGCTTTTCGACGAGTTCTCGCGCCGACAGCGACACGAGCCGGAAACCACCGGCGAGACCGGCGACGGCGTGTGGTCGATCTACACCGTCGACGACGAGGGCAAGGCACACGTCGAAGAGGTGTATGCCACCGAACTCGACGCGCTGCGCGCCAACAAGAACAACACCGATCCGACCCGCAAGGTCCGCTTCCTGCCCTACGGCATCGCCGTCAGCGTCCTTGACACGTCGCCGGAGCCGCACGACGACGCCGAATAACGGGCAGCTCGGCGGCGCAATTCGTAGCATTTGCGCATGCGCACCTGCCTCGGCATGATCCCAGTCGTATTCGCGACGCTCGCCGCCGTCGCGTTGCCCAGTTCCGCCTCGGCGACGCCCGCCGAAGGCGACGTGCAACGCACCGATCTGGCCAAGGGCACGTCGAACACGCCCGTCTCGATCGTCACGACCGGTGAGCAGACGACGTTCTATGTGCAGAGCCTTGTTCTCAAGCCCGGTGCGAGCAGCGGGTGGCACGCGCACCCGGGACCCGAGCAGTCGGTGATCACCGAGGGCAGCGTCGTCGTGACTGCCGCCGACTGCATTCCGGTCACGTACTCGGCCGGCCAAACGGTGTTCCTGCCCGCCGGTGTCCCGCATGTCGTCGCGAACCGCGGTGCCGTCGACGCCGACGTGGTGGTGACGTACACGCTGCCCGCCGACCGAATGGTCCGGGACGACGCGCCCGCTGTGTGCCCCTGACGGAAACGTCAAAAACTTTTTGGGAAGTGCCCGATCAGCACTACGATTCGTCACAGAAGGTCGGGGTTCATATCGAGGGAGGCCTTCGATGAGAAATTCGTTACGACGTCTCGGAATCGTCGGCGCCGGGGTCTTCGCCTCATGGGCCTTCGTCACGGTGATCACACCGGGTATCGGTAACGCAATCGAATGCGGTTTCGGGACCGTATTCGATCCGCCGTCCAACACCTGCGTTGCTGCGCCTGCGCCGCCACCGCCTGCGCCGCCGCCGGCGTGGAACGGGGATATCACTCCGTATTTCTCCGTGGGAGTTTGCGCGCCGGTTCCGTTCGTATCGATTTGCGCTGGCATCTAGCGCGCTCTTCACAGCCGTTAAATTTTGCTAAGAGCCTGGCGTGGCTTCGCTGCCTGTGCCAAGATAGTCGGTATTCCCCGCGCATTACGCGCAGGCACCTGAGATAAGGGATACGAATGACAACGCAGAGTCGTTTGCCTCGTCGGCTCGCGGCAGTTGCCGGTTTAGCAGCTGTCGCCACCATGGGCTTCTTCACCGCCGGCTGTGCCGGTGAGGAGAAGGCCCCCGAAACCTCGACGACCACCACCACCACGACGACGACGTCGCCGGCGGCTCCGGTTTCTCCGACGGAGAAGGCTCCCCGCATCGACCCGCAGGCGCCGAACAAGTTCACACCGACCGATGTGGCGCCCCCGCCGCAGACGGCCCTGCCGGGCCAGGGCGGCCGTCATCAGAACATGAACCCGTAGGACCGTCACCCCCATGCGGCGGCATCTGCCGGCGCTGATCGCGGCGTCATCACTGCTCGCCGTGTCGGGTCTGAGTGCAGGCTGCTCGCCGACCCACACGGCGGCGGTGATCACCGGACCATTCGCGGCGCTGCTGGCCGACTCGACCTACCTCGGCCCGTCGCGTGCGGGCGACGCGCAACTCACCGTCACGTTGCCGGGCGCCGACCGCCCGGTGGCGTTGATGAAATGGGCTGGCGCGCAGCACCTTGGCGTGCGATGGCGTCCCGGCGACGGCTGGGCGATTGTCGAGGGCGCCCCCAGTGACATGGCGAAGGCTTTCGGCGTTCCGGTGAGCGACTACCGCGGCCCGAAGGGTCAGGTGTTCTATGCGTCACCGGAGCAACCGTCGGTTCCGTCGACCCTCGGCAGCGACGTCACCGGCGTGGGCCGGATCATGAGCTACACCCCACACCGCACCAAGCGACCGGACAACTTTCCGCGCGACGTGCCCAAGGGCGGCTTGACGCCGCGGGGTCTGCTGACCGCGTACAACGCCGACAAGCTGGTGAAGGAGGGGCACACCGGCAAAGGCGAGACCATCGTCTTCTTCGAGTTCGACAGCTTCGATCAGAAGGACCTCGACACCTTCGCCGACACATCCGAGCTGCCCCGGTTCACACCGGCGGTGATCGGCGGTCAGCCCGATGAATCACACGGCGAGACGACGATGGATCTGCAAGTGGCACATGCCATTGCGCCGGATGCCAAGCTCGTTGTCATCAACGCCAGGCCGACCCTGGAGGGCGACGGTGCCTACGAGAAGATCGGTCAGATGTTCGAGGACGCGGACCGGCGGTATCCCGGCGCCGTGTGGAGCCTGTCGATCGGGTGGGCCTGCGATTCGTTCGTCAACGCCGCCGACCTCGCACCAGTCCAATCAGCATTGGTCAAGGCGCAGTCACACGGCACGTCGGCGTTCGATGCGACAGGGGACAACGCGGGCCTCGAGTGCAAGGGAGCGGACGAGTGGTCGGCACCGCCGGGGCCCGATGACGTTGGGCTGGACGCGATTTCATCGCTGCCGACGATGACCGCCGTCGGCGCGACCACGTTGTCGACCGGGCCTCGAGGCCAGTGGCTGGCCGAGTACGCGTGGTTCGACTCGCCGCTGTCACAGGGCACCAGCGGCGGTGTATCAGCGTTGTTCGATCGGCCACAATGGCAGCAGCGCCTGGTCGCCGATCGAGACACGAGCCGCCGCAGGCTGTCCCCCGACGTTGCGGCGGTGGGCGATCCGATCACCGGGGTGCGATTCGTCTTCGGCCAGAACGATTACGTCGGCGCTGGCACCTCGCAGGCGGCACCGATCTGGGCGGCGCTGACGGTATTGATGAACCAGTACCTGAAGGCCAACGGCGGCAGGCCGCTGGGCAACATCAACCCGCTGCTGTATCGGGTCGCGGCCGGATCCGACCTGCCCGGCTTCCGCGATATTCACATGGGCGGCAACGCCGTCGACCTGTCTACTCCCGGCTACGATGTCGTGACCGGACTCGGCAGCCCCAACACCTACAACCTCGCCCAGAACCTTCTCAAGATCCAATCGCAGGTAGCGCCAGGATGACACAACCGCCCGTCGGCGATAACGGCGTGGCGACCATGTCCTGTGCTCAGTGCGGTACGGCGGTGCCGGCGGCGGCGTTCTGCGGAGCGTGCGGCGCGCAGCTGTCGCGGCCCCGGGGCGGCGGACGCCTTCGGATGGATGCGTATGCGGCGGCGCCCGGTGAGAACGTGATACGGCTCGCGGTGGCGAGTTCATTGTTTCCACATCTTCCGCACCGCTCCCGCACGGCTTTTCGCATCGGGCTCGCGGTTATCTTCCTACTGTTGATCATTCTGGCCCTGCTGCGGTGTCAGGCGCCGATGATCGCGATCAGTGCGCTCGGCCTGCCCACGGTGTTTCTGCTGTACCTGTACCAAGCCGACGTCCACCGCCATATCACGGTGGCCACATTGGTGTCGACCGCGCTCCTCGGTATCGGGCTCGGCGTCGGATGGGCGTTGCTCACTGGCTCGTTCGTCGCCGGCTTCTACGACGTGTCGTTCGCCGATGCCGACAGCAGGAGGCTGGCGGCGCTCGTGGGAATCGGAGTTCCGGTCGCCGCAGCGATTGTGATGGTCGTGCCCGCGGTGGTGATGCGGCTGGTCCGCTCGAGCCGGAAATCGTTGGACGGGTTCGTAATTGGGGCCGCCGGTGCGATCGCGTTCACCGCCGCGGCCACCCTGACCCGGCTGGCGCCGCAATTCGCCACCGGGGTGATCGCAGCCGATCGGCGCGCCACCGTGCTGTTGGTGCAGGCCGGTGTGCAAGGCGTGGCCGTGCCGTTGACGGCGGCGGCGATGGGCGGGTTGGTCGGTGCCGCACTGTGGTTCGGCCGCCGCAGGCTGATGGTGGCGAGCCTGCTGGTAACCCTGGCCGTCTACGCCGCACTCGGAGTCAGCGAAGTCGTCCCCGCGCTGGAGGGCCTGCATCTCGGCGCGCACCTGGTGATTACCGTCATTGCATTGTTGGCTCTGCGAATAGGGTTGCAGTACTGCCTGTTACACGAGGAGCACGAGACTCTCGACCGGGTCGGGTATGTGCTGTGCCCACAGTGCGACCATGTCGTTGGCAATATGGCGTTCTGTCCGAACTGCGGTGTCGTCGCGGCGACGTCGTCGCGTGCTCCTGATGTTGGAGAAGCGACCGTTACGCGGCCCGGCTACGCCACCAACGCCTGGATGTTGACCACGCTGAGCGCGGGTCTCGCAGTAGCGGTCGCGGCGGGGGTGACGGCGTCGGTGCTGGCGACGCCGGAGCATCCGCGCTACACCTGTCCGCCCGACTGCGGGCGTCCACCGATCGGCGAGCCGATCGACACCAATCCGCGCTTCGTCTCCGCCGACGGCGAGTTCTCCGTGCAGTACCCAGGCCCAGGGTCTCTGTACAAGGCCACACTGTATCCGGACTGGGTCGAGATGGAGTACGTCGGCGGCGATACCGGCACCTTGGACCTCTGGGGTGAACCGGCCGCGAAGCGTTCGCCGAAACAGATCATCGACAAGATGATCGCCGACTACTATCCCGACGCCACGCTCGACTACGAAATCCCCAATGCCATGGTCGGTTACGAGCCGGGATACGGCGCCGTGTACGACCAGTACCCGCAGGATTCCAGCGGCGAATTCACCCGGCTACGGCTGGTGGCTTTGTGCGCGATCAAGAACGACTACGCGTTGGTGGCCACGGCGGTCGGCCCGTACCACGAGTTCACACCCGACTTCGGAAGCGGTCATCCGTCGGGCGTCAACCTCGAGCTCGCCCTCGATATGGGCAAGTTTGTCAACAGCTTTCGCTGGCACAGCGGACCGTCAGCCTGACACGGCCGTCGCCGCTTTGAACCTGACTGGCATCGAGTGGATGCCGTTCATCAGGTTGGAGCGCACCCGCTCGACGGGGCCGGCGAGCGTGAGGTCGTGCATCCGCGACAGCACCTCGGGAATGATCGCCGAAGCCTCGACGCGGGCGAGGTTGGCGCCGAGGCAGAAATGCGTCCCGCCGCCGCCGAACGCCAGGTGCGGGTTGGGACTGCGGCCAATGTCGAAGCGGTCGGGATCGGCGAACCGCGTCTCGTCCCGATTGGCCGACGGGTAGAACATTGCCCCCCGGTCGCCTGCCTTCACCGGGATCCCGCGCAGCTCGGTGTCGCGCGTTGCGGTGCGCACGAAGACCGTGACGGGGCTGGTGTAGCGCAGCATCTCCTCGATCGCGGTGGGCAGCAGCGATGGGTCGGCCGCCAGCCGGGCCTGCTCGGCCGGGTGGTCCATCAGCGCGAGAATCCCTGCCGCGACCAGGTTGCGAGTGGTGTCCCCGCCGGCGTTGATCAGCAGCAGGAAGAACATGTTGAATTCGAGGTCGGTGAGGCGTTCACCGTCCACCTCGGCTTGCAGCAGGGCGGTCGCGATGTCGTCGCCCGGCTTCGATCGCTTGCGCGCCGCGAGCTCGGTGCCGTACTCGAACATCTGCATCTGCGCATCCAGCACGTGCGAATGCTCGGCGTGCGTATCGCCCACAGCGCCGGAGTTCATGATCTCGGTCAGCGCATACAGCCGCCGCCCGTCTTCCAGCGGTATGCCGAGCAGCTCGGCGATCACATACGACGGCAGTGCGCCCGCGATGTCGGTGACGAAGTCACATTCGCCTTTCTCGATGACGTCGTCGACGATCTGGCGGGCCATGTCCGCGACGTGGTCGTTCAGACGCACGACTTGGCGCGGCGTGAAGCCCCGGCTCACCAACGATCGCAGCTTGGTGTGCCGCGGCGGGTCCATCGTCAACATCATCAGCGCCAGCTGGAACTCGTCCTCTGGGTGTGCGGGCTCGAAGAAAACGCCGGAGGCCTGAGACGACCACGTCTCGCTGTCCCGGGACACGGCGAGGATCTCGTCGTATCCCGTCAGCGCCAGGAAGCCGGGGCCGTCGCCGTACGGGTGCCATGCGACCGGCGCACGCCGGCGGAGTTCGGCGAATGCGTCATAGGGCATGCCGGAGACATAGGTATCGGGATCGGCGAGGTCGACACCGCCGACGCTGATGGCATCGTCAGCCACGCCAGACAGTCTGACGGACGGGACGCCGCGAGAGGAGTACATCGAACCAGCCGAGTGAAAACTGCCGGCTCGGTCAACGCACCCGGCCGATTCGACGTGTGATGTACGCTACGCCGCTGAGCTCGCACGCCGCGCCGGCCACGCCGATGAGCTGCGAAAACGTAAGCGTATCGAGATCGTTAGCTGATTAACCGCCCACTCGCCCTTATTAAGAGTTCTTTGAGGGAAGATGAACATTCGCGTATTTGCCCTTATGGTGCTTCGTGATGGGGAGGCATAGCGCTGCTCGCCGCCGACGGATACCGTCGGTCGCCCCAGCGGCCGCAGTGATCGCACCCTACGCTCTCTTACTCGCCGCTGGCGGAGACGTATCCGTACCGGCCCCCGCAGTCGAGGCCGACTCACCAGAGCAGGTCGTCGACGACGTAGCGGCGCGCAGCGTGCAGATCATCGCGTCCGCCCCGCCGGACCTGACGCCGACGCCCACCAACCTCGACGCAGTCGTCGAGGCCGAGCCCGCCCAGTTCGCCACTGCCTCGCGGTACCGGGTCTACAACCGTGAGGCCGAGCGCGTCCTTCCGGTCGGAAGAGCGCCCGAACGGGGTCTGCAAGTCAAAACGATCCTGGCATCCCGCACTATCAGCGCGCTGTTCCCCGAGATCCACAACATCGGCGGCGTGCGGCCGGACGCGCTGCGGTGGCATCCCGACGGCCTGGCCCTCGACGTGATGATCCCCAACCCGGCCTCCGCGGAAGGCATCGCGCTGGGTAACCGGATCGTGGCGTTCGCGCTGGAAAATGCGAAACGGTTCGACTTGCAGGACTGCATCTGGCGCGGCACCTACTACACGCCCGGCGGATCGCGAGCCGGCGGTTACGGCCATTACGACCACGTCCACATCACGACACACGGCGGCGGATACCCGACCGGCGACGAGGTCTACCTCCGCTAGATCGCAGCGGCCGATGACTTTTCGGCGAACCTGCTGTCTATATAGACAGCAGCTTCGAGAGGAGATCCCCATGGCCGAGAATTCGGCGAAACCCCCCGTCGTCGATCAGGAGACCTGGCGCAAGGAACTCGACGGACTTCGACGCCGCGAGAAGGCTGCGACGCGCGAGCTCGACGCCATCGCGGCGCAGCGTCGCAGGCTGCCGATGGTCGAAATGGGTGAGTACACGCTTATCGGCGAGGAGGGCCCGGTCCGGCTGGTCGACGTGTTCAAGGGCCGGTCGCAGCTCATCGTCTACAACCACATGTGGGAGGACGGCGCGGAGTGGCAGTGCGGCGGGTGCACGGGGTTCACGTCCCAGTTCACCCGGCTGGAGTTCCTGGACAACTACGACGCGAGATTCGTCATCGTGACGAATGGACCGATCGAAGAGGCACTGGCCTACCGCGACAAGGTCGGCAACAAGATGGAGTGGTACTCGTCGTCGGAGAGCTCGTTCGGCGCCGACGTGGACGCGCCACCGGGAGGTGGCTTCGCGGTCAACGTTTTCCTGCGTGATGGCGAAACGGTGTACCGCACTTGGCACACCAATGGCCGCGGGACCGAGCAGCTCAGCCACTCGTTCGCGCTCATCGACATCCTTCCGTGGGGACGTCAGGAGGAATGGCAGGACTCCCCGCAGGGCTGGCCGCAGTCGCCGACCTACTCGCGGTGGCTGGATTCGCCGGACATCGCGAAGGTGTACGGCACTACTTGACGCAGATGTCGTTCGGGTCGCTGCAGGGGCCGGGTACCGGCTTGGGCGCGGGCCCGACGGGATCCGGCACCGGCTTGGGTGCGGGCCCGACTGGATCCGGCACCGGGGGCGCTTCGTCGGCTGGATCGGGCAGCTTCTTCGGCGCGGGCAATTGATCCGGCGGCGGCGGTGCCGGCGCGGGCAGTTTGTCCTGCGGGGCAGGCGCGGGCAATCGATCGGGCGGCGGGACCGGGGCAGGTAAGTCCCTGGGCGCCGGGACCGGATACTGCGGCAGCGGGAATTGGGGCAGCGGCGGCAGATTGTTCGGCGGTAGAGGTATCGGCGCAGGAGCGGGCGCCTGCGCCGGAGGCGGCACAGGTGCCTGCGGCGTCGGGATCGGCGCCAGCGGTGTGGGGATCGGCGCCTGCGGCGTCGGCAGCAGGCCAGCCGGACGGGGCGACTGCGCCGGCGGCGGAGCCGGAGTGGCCCGGGGTGCCTGCGGAGCCGGAAGGACAGCCGCCGGCTGAGGCGTGGGAATCGGCGCCTGCGGTGCGGGTTGCGGCGCCGGCTGCACCACCCCGCTCGGCGACAGGGCCGTACTCGGCAGATATACCCAGGCAAGCGCTCCGCCGAGGACGACGAGCGGTACGCCGATCAGCAACGCCATGAACGGCACCACCCGGCGCTTGTCCTCATTGACGGGCGGTGCGACGACGTCCGCCGGCTCCGCGGGCGGTTCGGGTTCGTAGGGCGGTGGCTGGACCGCGGGACGGGCGGCGGTGGCTGCGGAGTTGAAAGCGGACTGGCCGGGCGTCCGATTCAGCTGCGTCGGCGCGCCGTGGGATGAGGTGTTCATCCGGTGTGAGGCGGAGGTCAGCTCGAAGTCGCGCATGACGTTGTTCTTCAGCCAGGCGGGCGCCGGAATGAACACCGGTGCACCGAGCAGGGCGGCCGGGCTCACCGATCGGCTGCGCAGGTCCTCACACGCGTCGCACGATTCGATATGGCGCGCAATGCGTTTGCGCATCAGGATGTTGAATTTGCCGTCCCAGCCGTGCAATACGGCGGCCAGCTGTGGACAGCTCCCCGGATCGGCCTGTACCCGGCGCGCCACCAACAGAGCGCCGAGGGAGCGCTCGATGGTGTCGCGGAGCCGGCCGACCATGGTGTTGGCATTGGTCTGGGTGACCCCGAGCGCCATCGCGAGCTCGGGCCCGTCCAGACCCTGCCGGTAGGCGAGCTCCAGCACGGCCTGGTCGCGATCCGAAAGACCGCCCGCCGCTTCGGAAATCAGGTTGGCCAACTCCAGTCGGTGAGCCAACGTGTCAGGGCCTGCGTCGTGGGACACCAGGTCAGGCATCTCGTCTGAGGGACGCTCGCGTTTGAGGTCCCGAAGCCGCTTGTGGGCTTCGTTGCGGACGATGGAATAGAGCCACGGGCGCAGCTTGTCCGGTTCGCGGAGTCCGCCGAGGCCGGTGGACACGATGCAGAACGCATCCTGCACACAGTCGGCGGCCGAGTCCCGATCGCGGAGCATTCCGATGCAGAAGTCGTGAAGCCGGTCGGCGTAGCGGTCGTAGATTCCAGCGAACGCGTTCCGATCGCCGGCCGCCGCCGCGACGGCCAAGTCGGCGTCGCTGCTGCCTGGGCCTATGCCACTCCAGTTTGATAACGCGGCGGTCATGAGGTGTTGCTCCAGATTGGTCAGTGGCGGTAGCTGTCAGCGTAGATGCTGCGGCTCTTCGGGGCGAGATATTCAAACTTTGAATACCGCTCAACCCAGACCGGGTGGTCTGGGCCGAGCTGGTGGTGATTCCTGCTATTGCGTGGTGGCCGTCGTCTGCCCGGCCGTGGCGTCGGTGGCGTTCTGCTGGGTGTTCTGCGCCGTCTTGTTCTGCTCGGTGCCGGTCTGCTCGGTGCCGGTCTTCGCCGGGGCCTGGGGGCCCGGCACCTCGACCACGACGTCGCCGCCCGTCGAACCGGGCACGCCGACTCCGACAACCGGCGTCTTCACCGACACCTCGCCCTTGCTGCCGACACCGACCTCGGCACCGGGCACCTTGATCGCGACCCCGGGACCGGCGGCCGGTGCGGGAGCGGGAGCCGGAGCCGGAGCCACTGGGGCTGGGGCGGGCGCGGCGACCGGAGCCGGTGCGGCTACGGGCTTCGGCGCGACGATCGGCTTCTGCGCTGCAACAGCATTGGGCGAGGATGCTGGGCCGCTCACGCGGATCGGTGCCGGGTTGTTGACGATCACCGGTGCCGCGCTCGGCGCCGGGGCGGGCGCCGGAATGCTGACCACTGAGGGCAGGTTGACGGCCGTCGAACCCGACGGGGCCGACGCGGCGGTGTTGTTGGACGCCGTCTGGGCGGGCTGCGAATCGTTCGAGCTGAGCAGCATGACACCGCCGAAGGCGGCCGCACCGACCACGGCAAGGCCGGCAACCAACAGCAGGCCCTTGCCCGCCGACGATGACTTGGCGAGGGGCTGCTGCACTGGCATCGGCTGTGGCGGCATCGCGTAGTACTCGTCGTAGGCGGAGTACTGAGGCTGGTGCGGCGGATAAGGCTGGTCCGACTCTGGCATGCACTGCGAGTACGCCAGCGCGGCGCCGGAGCGCACGGTTGGGTCTTCGTAACGGATGTAGGCGGTGGTGGCGTTCATGATCTCTCCTCTGGATCGAAGCCGCCGTTGTGGCTGCTTTCACGGGTAGGAGCGAGAAGACGAGGAGATTCGCACACTTTTTTCGGGAAATTTTTATCGACGAGTTGTCACCCGTCGTGAACCGGTGACAACTCCATCACCATTGGGAAACGGCGCGGTGCGTCGTGGCGTGTGTCCGACATCCGCCAACACAATTGACGCGGTCGTTGGAAAACGGCAATGCGAAATGTCTAAGCGTGAATGAAGGAGTCGACGTCAATGGCGATCTTTGATCGAATCAACAGCAGCTTGGTTGCTGCAGGGGCGGGGTTGTGCGGGGTCGCGATTGCGTTGAGTCCGGCCGCGGCAGCCATCCCGCTGGTAACGGGTGGATGCGACTATTCGGGCTCGGCTGGTGCAGGCGGCGCGGCGGGCGGTGCTGCTGGCGGTGCAGCTGGCGCGGCAGCGGCACCGGGTGCGGCAGCGTGTGCGGCCCCGATGAATGACATGTCCGGCGTGCCGATGGCCGCGCCAGGCCCGGTGCCGCTGGCTCCGCCTGTTCCTGCCGCTCCACCGGTGCCGCCGGTTCCGATGGCTCCGCCGCTGCCGGTGGCTCCGCCGTTGCCGGTGGCTCCGATCGTGCCTGCAGCCGGACCGGTTGCCGCTGCACCTGCCCCTGCGATGGGTGGCGCTCCGGTCCTGGAAATGGGTGGCGCCGGAGGTAAGGGGCAGCCGACAGGTCCAGCGCCGGCCGGCGCGCCACAGGCCGGCAAGCCGCTGCCTGCTGGTCCGTCCGGCAGCTAGTGACGGCAGTGGCCGCCGCGCCGAGCCTCACGGCTTGTGCGCGGCGGCCACTTTCGTCATTCCTGCACGATGACCGGGTCGCCGATGTTGACCGTGTTGAAGTACCACTCGGCGTCCTCGGGGCTCAGGCTGATGCAGCCGTGGCTGACATTGGCGTAGCCGAGTGAGTTGACGGCCCACGGCGCCGAGTGGACGAAGAGCCCACGGCTGGTGATCCGGACGGCGTAAGCGACGTCGAGGTAATAGCCCTCGGGATCGGTCACCGGAATGCCGACACTGCTGGAATCCATGACGATGTCGCGTTCCTTGGCCAAGACGGTGTATTTGTCGACCGGCGTGGGGTATTCGGGCCTGCCCATCGAGGCCGGAAACACGCCGTCTTTGCCCCAGTAGGGTCGATGGTGCGGCGCCGGCAGTGGCGGCGGGGGGCCCGACTCGACGCCATCGATAGTGACGGTGAACGTGTGGTCGCTGATATCGGCGACACCGATGACTTCGGGTCCCGTCTGGAAGCTCGTCGAATGACCACCCACCGACAGCGCGACGGTGTCGTGGGCCGGCCAAAACCGATCGGGCACCCACTGCACGACGTCGTCGTCGAGCCATTCGAACTTTCCGGTCATCGCGGGCTCAGAGGTGATCCTGATTGCTCGCTCGGCGGCGCGCCGGTCAACGATGGGCGAGCCGAACGTCACGACGATGGGATGCGCGACACCGACCACCGTGCCGGACGCCGGCAGAACCGATGCGATGGCCGACCTGATGGACTGGCTCGCCGCTGCCAGGCTTTCGCTCGCGGGGGCCGCGATCACGCTTCCAGCAGTCACGCTCGCGACAAGAACACACCGAACAACCCCGCGCATGGCATCGATTCCTTTGAAATTACAATAGTGTCAATAAGATGGTAAAAGTGCCGCGGCGATTGGATGCGCAAGGGCGCGTGGGCATTTCGGTCAAGTCTTCATCACGGTTCGGCCACGGCAGGCCGAGGGCCTACCTTGGCTGGGGACCGCAAGCAGTGTGACGGGTGAGTGCCCGTAGCGGTCAGATTGACGTCCACGCGGGATTAACGGAGCGTTGACGGACCGTTAAAAGTGAGCCAAACTAAGTAAGTGACCGTGTTGAGTGAACAGCAGATCATCGACCAGCTGGCCGTCCGCTTGGCTGCGAAGCATACGCAGGTGGAACCTGCTCACGTTGCCCAAGTCGTCCGGAGCCAATACGCCCGGTTCGACGGGCGCCCGATCCGCGACTTCGTTCCACTTTTCGTCGAACGCAGCGCCGCGAAGGAGCTGTCAAAGCTCGGCCGCTAGTGTCTGGCCCTCGGGAATCGACGGTCTAGCCGGGCCAACATCGAGTCGACGTGGCGAATTTGGTTCTCGGTGGTGCGGATGCACCGTCGGTGGTGGCTGACCAACCGGGTGCTGCCGACGGTCATGCAGCCCTGTAACCGCGTGACGTGTTCGCCGAGGTAGCGCTGCAAGTCGGCGCGCTCGTCCGCCAAGAAGGCTCGAAAGTACGCCGCCTGCATGCTATCGGCGCGGATCACGGCCTGATTCTGTTCGGACATCTCAAACAAGTTAACTTATGTTTGCGGTGAGCGCTGAGCGCAGGCACAGCTTTGTGGGTACCACCACATTGTCTGGCTAACCTCCCTTCTCGGTTGTTCATGCGCGTAGTATCTGCGTATGAATGCAGATACGGAACAATGTCGTCGGCGGCTGCCAGATGACCAAGTCGGCTTGGTGGTCGAGGTGTTCCGCATGTTGGCCGACTCGACTCGTGTTCAAGTGTTGTGGGCGCTACTGGGCCGTGAATTGTCGGTCAACGAACTCGCCGAGCACGTTGGCAAACCAGCACCATCCGTGTCACAACATCTGGCGAAGCTACGAATGGCGCGGCTGGTGCGCACTCGCCGCCAGGGCACCACGATCTTCTACACGTTGGAAAACGAGCACATCGGTCAACTGGTTACCGACGCCGTGTTCAACGCCGAACATGCGGGGCCGGGCATACCCGGTCACCACCGTGACGCTAAGAGCGTGCGAGCGCTACATGTTAACGCCGCTTCCGGTCCTAGGGAGGACCGTAAAGACGGACGTGGTGCGTGATGCACGAGGCCGCCCGCAGTCACACACACGCCCACACCGACGGCGGCAGTCACGACCATCGGCATGAACCCGGCGGCTGGCTGAAAACGGCTGTGCGAGAAGTATTCGCACCGCACAGCCACGACGCGTCGGACAGCATCGACGGGGCACTCGAATCCAGCGCCGCGGGCATACGGGCCGTGAAGGTCAGCCTCGTAGCCCTTGCCGCCACTTCGATTGCGCAGTTGGTGATTGTCCTTGTCTCTGGATCGGTTGCCTTGCTGGCCGATAGCATCCACAACTTCTCCGACGCCCTGACCGCAATTCCGTTGTGGGTTGCGTTCGTCCTGGGCCGACGGGCCGCCACCCGTCGCTACACCTACGGTTTCGGCCGGGCCGAGGACATCGCCGGCTTATTCGTGGTAGCGATGATTGCGCTTTCTGCTGCAATCGCCGGGATTGAATCGGTGCGCCGCCTGATTGATCCCGTCGAGATTCAACACGTCGGATGGGTCGCCGCGGCGGGGCTCGTCGGGTTCGTCGGCAACGAGGTCGTCGCCGTCTATCGCATCCGCGTCGGCCGCCGAATCGGCTCCGCTGCGCTCGTGGCTGATGGACTGCATGCGCGTACCGACGGATTCACTTCGCTCGCTGTGCTTTTCGGAGCCGGTGGGGTTGCGCTCGGCGTCCCGCTTGCCGACCCCATCGTGGGGATCATCATCACGATCGCCATACTCGCCGTGTTGCGCACCGCGATTCGCGAAGTGTTTCGACGGCTTATGGACGGTGTCGACCCCAAACTCGTCGACGCAGCCGAAGCGGCGCTGGCCGCTGAACCAGGCGTCAAACAGGTCCGCAGCGTCAAGATGCGCTGGATTGGGCACCGGCTCCATGCCGACGCCGAGCTCGACATAGATCCCGCCACGAGTCTCAGCGAGGCGCACAAGTTAGCGCACGACGCCGAACACACCCTCACCCACGCTGTGCCGAAACTGACGAGTGCGCTCGTCCACGCCTATCCGGCCACACATGACGCAGGCGCGAAACCATAAGCGGGCCAACCACTTCGGCAGCGGTAGCCGGACTTGCGGTTTCAGCCCGTAGCGGCCAAGCCCGCGGTCGTATCAGCATGAGGCGGCCATAGCGGCTGTGGCACCTCAACACCGAAGGGGGCATCCCAGTGGTTGCGGGACGAAACTTCGTGCACCGGATGACGATTGGCTGCGACGCCCCACTCCTTTCTCGCTATTCGGGCCAGCTGTTGTTCAAGATGACGTCGACGAAGTCCTGTCGCTGGAACGTCGGGTCGAAATGCGCCAGCACGTCGGCGTTCATCGTTCCGAAAGTGGTCTCCGGACGGTGCTTCATGCCGTTGTGGAAGGCCGCAAGAATGCGGTTCTTGAAATCGGGACGCGGATGAGCGGCAGTCACCGCGTCAAGGGCTTCCGCTGGGAGCTGGTCGCGGCCGACGCCCACCACGTCGGTCTCGACTCCGGCGATGACCAGAGCGATTTCGGCATCGAGGAACTGCGGCACGCCCGGCGTGGTGTGTAATGCGATGCCCAGCCACACCTTTCGGGCGTCAGCGGCATCGACCCCGCGCTGCAGCAGGAAGTCCCGTGCCGCGTTGGCGCCGTCGACTTCGAAGCGCAGGTTGGATGTGCGGTAGCGCGCGGTGAGGCCCAGGTCGTGGAACATCGCCGCGACATAGAGCAGTTCGAGATCTGGTCGCAGCCCTAGCCGACGGCCCTGCAGCGCACCGAATAGAAACACTCGGCGCGAATGGTCGAAGAGCAAATCGTCTTCGGCGTCGCGGATGAAGTCGGTCGCGTCGCGTACCAGCGCGGTGTCGGGGATTGTGATGCCGGCGATCGATTGAAGCGACTGGGTTCCCATGATCAACCTCCTTGTTGGACTACTACGGTTGAGTCAACGCAGGTCGAGAGCCGTTCACATATGGCTATTGCGCCGCTCGTCCCACAAAATGCGACACAATGGCGCGGTGGTGGCAGCGGGTGCTCGGTCCCGGGTGGTGGTGATCGTCGTCTTCGACGACGTGACGATGTTGGATGTCGCCGGAGCAGGCGAGGTCTTCGCCGAGGCCAACCGATTCGGCGCCGAATACCGGATCAAGATCGCTTCGGTGGACGGGCGCGATGTCACAACCTCGCTCGGAATCCGCCTGGGTGTCACCGACAGCATTGAGTCGATCGAATCCGCCGACACCATCCTGATAGCGGGCAGCGACAACGTGCCGGCGCGGGCGATTGACCCCGCACTCGTCGAGGCCGTCAAATCGGTGGCGGGTCGGACCCGGCGCCTAGGGTCGATCTGCACAGGATCATTCATCCTCGCGCAGGCCGGTCTGCTCAGCGGTCGGCGCGCCACTACGCATTGGCGGAGCATTCGATCCCTGGCCCGGGCCTTTCCCGACATCACAGTGGAGCCGGACGCGATCTTCGTGCGTGACGGCGACGTCTTCACCTCCGCCGGGGTGTCGTCGGGCATTGACCTCGCGCTCGCTCTGGTCGAGCAGGATTACGGCGCAGACCTCGTCCGCGATGTGGCGCGCTGGTTGGTCGTCTATCTCAAGCGTGCCGGTGGTCAGTCGCAATTCTCGTCGCTGATCGAAGCCAACCCGCCGCCGCAGTCCGCGCTGCGAGTGGTGACCGATGCGATTGCCGCCGACCCGGGCGCCGATCACAGCGTGAAAACCCTTGCCGCGCGGGCCTCTTTGAGCACGCGGCAGCTGACCCGCCTATTTCGGTCAGAACTTGGGACGACGCCCGCGGACTACGTCGAGATGGTCCGAATCGACGTTGCCCGTGCCGCCCTTGATGCCGGCCGCACCGTCAGCGACACCGCGCACCTCGCGGGCTTCGGCAGCACGGAAACCCTGCGGCGGGCATTCGTCGAACACCTGGGCGTCTCTCCGAAGGCCTACCGGGACAGGTTCCGCACCGCCATCCGAGGCTGAGCTACCGGGCATCCGTCGTCGACAGCGGTTGGCGTTCGACAGAGACTCCGAGGACGACCTTCGCCGTGATGACGCCCAATTTGGCCATGCCCAAGTACGTCGACGGGTTGAACACCGTCGGCCATACCGTGCGTGTTTTGTGCTCGTCGACCGGCCGGTCGGTAAATCGGTCGCGCAGCCACCTCAGCGTCATGGGCGCCGACAGTGGATGCAGCAGCAGATGACCACAGAACCGGTCGCGGTGATAGGTGACCGCTGCACCAAGGTGTTCATACTCGGCCACCAGTGCATCGACGTCGTTGACACTGATGATTCCGTCGTGCACCGCCTGTACGACCAACACGGCAGGCTTGGGTCTGGATTTGCCCAGCTTGGTTTCGTCGAAGATGTGACGCACTTCGGGTAGGTCCCACAGCTCGTCGGCCGTCATGTCGACATAGGACCCGATGTCGACGTTGCGGAACTGCCAGACGGCCTGGGCCGTCGTCATTGTCTGCAAGTCGTCGAGCAGTGCCTTGCCTTCATCGGTGGCGTGTTCGTCGACGACCTTCTGTGCGCCGGGGAAGACTTGAGTTAAAGCGGAGATCATCAGGGCGGCGAGACCGGCGAAGAAGCTGCCGTTGAGACGGCGCGCCACACTGCCGGGGTCGCCGACGGGCGAACCTAGCACGGCACCAACGATATTGAGCTCGGGTGCATATCGCTCACACAGTTCGGCGGCCCATGCCGACGCCAAACCACCTCCTGAGTATCCCCACAGGCCCACCGGTGCAGCGGGCGACAATTTCAAGCGCTCGCACCGCATTGCGGCCCGAAGCCCGTCCAGAATCCGGTAACCGGGTTCGACGGGAGCGCCCCACATGCCATGGCAGCCTTCATGATCCGGTACGCAAACCGCCCAGCCTTCGGCCAGCGCGGCGGTCACCAACAAGTACTCGGCTTGGACGAACGCACCGATCGGTCGCGCGCCGTGCCGCATGGCGTACGACGGGAAGCAGATCGACGCCACGGCGTCGATCGCGCACTGGTAGGAGAGCACCGGACAAGCGACGTCCGACGCGCGCTGCGCGGGGACAAGCACGGTCGTCACGGCGACTTCGGGATCTTCGTGCAGATTCGTCGTGCGGTACAGCAGCTGAATGGCTTTCACCGGCTGGTTGATGAGACCGAGAAATCCGATTTTTACGTCGCGCGAGCGCAACACCGTGCCCGGTTCCGCGTCTTCGTAGCCGTCGGGCGCTCGGTAGAACGGGTCGTCGTCGGGCGAGATCGGATGTTCGCCGCGACGCAGCTCGTCGTGCGGCGGGCTAGGGGCTCTCGTTGGCGCTGCGGAATAGCTATTCATTGGTGTAGCGACCCTCCCCGTATTGCTGACGGCGCACTCTCACGCCCTTCGAATATCCATTACCCGCGGTACCGGTTGTGAACACATCAGGTCGGATCCCATGCTGCGATGGTGACCGGTTGAGTGCCGGCACGAAGGCTATTCAGCGAAGTCGACGCCCGTTGCAAGAAATTTTCGCGGCCGTTCCATGACGTCGATGGCCCGCGCAGGTGCCGGGCGGCCGCCCTGGGCGGCGTTTCCTCCCGGTCATGACTGCGCCTTCCCCGTGAGGGTGATGAGCTGGTCGAGCAGAGCAGTCAGCTCTTTCGCGCGGCGTTCCTGCGGTGCGAAACCGTCGGCGCCGAACTCTCCGTACAGCGATATAGACACTTGGGCGCGCACGTCGAGCATCTGGAAATTCGCAACGATCTGGCGCCATTGCTCCACCGCCCGGACACCACCGTCGGCGCCGTAGGACACGAAGGCCACCGTCTTGCCCTGCCATTCGGGACCGAGGCTGTCGAGGGCGTTCTTCAATCCACCGGGCACCCCGTGGTTGTACTCGGGAGTGACGAATACGAATCCGTCACAGGAATCGACCGCCTGACTCCACCGGGTGACATTCGCCGACTCGTATTTCCGCTGGGCGATCGCCGGCAGGGTAGCCGCCGCGAAGACCGGTACCTCGAACTCTCTGAGATCCAGCACTTCGAAGTCCGCGTCATTTCGGCTGACGGCGCGTTCGGCTACCCAGTCAGCGACAGCTTTGCCGTTGCGGCCTTCGCGAACCGAGCCGATGATGATGCCGATCTTCACGTTCCTCCTTCGCGGGATGTACCCGCCCACGTCGCCGCTACTGGTCATCGGCGAGAAATCTAGTAGTCGCCGCACACGTGTGCGCCTGCCTTCGCAAATCGCGAAGCGTCGGCCTCGTCAACGCCGAATTGCTCGATGTAGCGATTTGTGTGGTTCGCCGGACCTGATCTCCGTGATGCCTGTGGCGGCGGCCGCCTGAAACGCCAAGGCCAGTGGTGGCTCGATTGCTCAGCGGACCGGGCGACCACCTAAACCCAACCGGCGCCGCCAGTCCCGAGCTGAGACGAACCTGCCCGCCGCTTCCAGGATCTTGCCCTTCCTGTGGCTATAGGGGTACCAGTTCGGTTCCTTGTTCATGGTGACCCGTTCGGCCACAATGCTTTTGGCTCGGCAGTACTTCCGAATCCCGTCGGCGCCGCCGGAACGGGAACCAACGCCCGAGTCATTCCAGCCCCCAAATGGAACCCCGAACTGGGTGATGCCCACCATCACGTTGTTGAGGGTCACCGTTCCGGTGTTCATCTGACGGGCCAAGGCCATCGCCTTAGCCTTGTCCCGTGTCCAGACGCTGCCGGCCAGCCCGAGCCTGGAATCGTTGGCCTTCTCGATCGCCTCGTCGGCATCGCGCACCTTCATCACCGGCAATGTTGGGCCGAAAGTCTCCTCGCGCATGCAGTCCATACCGTGGTCGACATCGACCAGCACCGTGGGCTCATAGAAGAAGCCGATATCTCGTGCCTTCCCGCCGGTGAGCACCTTGGCGCCCTTACTCACCGCGTCCTCGACATGTTGCGCCACGATGGCCCGTTGCTCTTCGGTCGCCATTGATCCGACATCGCAGGAATAGTCGTGCTTGGTGTCCATCCCCACCCGCAGCTGCGAGGTCTTGGCCACCAGCTTCTGCACGAACTCGTCGTAGACCGGCTCCTCGACGTAAAGGCGTTCCACCGATATGCAAGCTTGGCCGGTGAGCGAGAACCCACCAAATAGCGCCCCATCGACGGCCCTGTCGATGTCGGCGTCCGCGCAGACGATCATGGCGTCCTTTCCCCCGAGCTCCAGGCTGTAGGGGATCAGGCGCTGCGCGGCCGCGCTGGCGATGCGGCGGGCAGTCTTGACCGAGCCGGTAAACATGACGTAGTCCACGACGCCGACCAAGGCGGCGCCGGTCTCCCCGAGACCATTGACCACGTCGAGTACCGCGGGGGCACCGATCTCCTTCCATCCGTTGACCGCGGCCTGCCACGCCAGGGGCGCGATCTCCGACGGCTTGGACAGCACCGCGCAGCCAGCCATTAGCGCCGCGGGGATATCCAGCAGCGGCCCCGCCATCGGGCCGTTCCATGGGGTGATATCACCGACGAGCTGGTACGGCTCGTAGACGATGGTCAGCTTTTTCACGGCGTTCGCGGCTCCCGAGGGGCGCACCGACTCGTCGGCCAAGAATTTCGCTGCGTTGTCAATCCAATAGTTGATGACCTGTGTCCCCAACAGCAGCTCGCCAGATGCATCACCCCAGGACTTGCCGACTTCGAGTTGGATCAGTGTGGACACTTTGTCGGTGTGGTCCAGCAGCCAGTCCCGCCACTTGCCTAACCACCGGGCACGCCCCTTGAATCCCATGGCATGCCACGCGGGCTGGGCCGCGCGCAGCCGGGCCGCAACCGCCTCCACCTCCGCGGCAGATGTCACCGCCACCCTGCCGACCACCTCACCGTTGGCGGGGCACTTGACCACGATGTCGGTGCCGATATCGCTTGTTGCCGTCTGCATTCCGCGACGTTACTGCGCGTATTGGCCCGAGCCAGGCTGTTTGCCGAATTCGCAGAATTGCAACCATAGCGTCTGCAAGTCGGGGTACGGGACCGTTACGGGGCCACCGGCCCGCTCGGCGGCGCGATGAGAAGAGTTGGCCAGGTAGATGTGGAGCCGATGACGGGAATCGAACCCGCGTATTCAGCTTGGGAAGCTGATGTTCTGCCATTGAACTACATCGGCCTGCCCGGCTGACGCCGGTGATCACGAAGGCTAACACCTAGAGCGGCTACGCTCGTCGGGTGCTGCTCTCAGACGGCGACATCCGTAGAGAAATTGCCGCGGGACGACTCGGCATCGATCCGTACGACGAGAGCCTGGTGCAGCCGTCGAGCGTCGACGTCCGGCTCGACAACCTGTTCCGGGTGTTCAACAACACCCGTTATACCCACATCGACCCGTCGCTGCGCCAGGACGATTTGACGACCCTCGTCGAACCGAAAGAGGGCGAGCCGTTCGTGCTGCACCCCGGCGAGTTCGTGCTGGGCTCGACGCTGGAGCGGTGCACGCTGCCCGACGATCTCGCCGGCCGGCTCGAAGGCAAGTCCTCGCTCGGCCGGCTGGGCCTGCTGACGCATTCGACCGCGGGTTTCATCGACCCCGGGTTCAGCGGACACATCACCCTCGAGCTGTCCAACGTGGCCAACCTGCCGATCACCCTGTGGCCCGGCATGAAGATCGGCCAGCTCTGCCTGCTGCGGTTGACCAGTCCCGCCCAAAATCCCTACGGCAGCGCGAAGGCCGGGTCCAAGTATCAGGGCCAACGTGGTCCGACGCCCTCAAGGTCGTATCAGAACTTCATCAAATCAACTTGAGATTCCCGCCGGGAATGCGAACGAGACCCGGTCGGTTTTCGTAGTAGCGAGTAGGGTTGATTACCGGCGTCGACGGGCTTTCGCGCCGCCCCGGACCGGCCACAACTTCACCGCCGTCAGCAAATGCGATCGGCTGTAACGGCCGCGCAAATAGCGGCGATGAAGTAACTAGTTGTCGGCTCGCACGGCACGAATGCGCATGGGCAGCCTAGGTAGCGTAGCAAACATTTTTGGAGGGTCAGTGGACATCGTACTGGGTGTGTCGATGACACCTACGACGGTCCGCATGGTGCTGGTCGAGGGGGAAAAGGCCGACGGCGTGACCGTCGACCACGATGCCTTCGATGTCAACACCACCGACGGCTCAGCAACGTCTGCTGCGGCCGATAAGGTCGCCGCAGCGGTCCTCGGCACACAGGAGAGCGCTGCCGCGAGCGGACACCATTTGAAGTCGATCGGCGTGGCGTGGACACAGCATTCCGACGCCGCGGCACTGCGCGACACCCTCGCGGCGCGCGGCATCGACGACGTCATGCTGGTCTCGGCGACACACGCGGCAGCGTCGCTCGCCCAGGCGGTGGGCCGCGCGATCGGATACGACACCACCGGCGTCCTCTTCATCGATAAGGACACCGCCACCCTCTCGGTCGTGCAGACCGATGACGGGGCAATCGTCAAGGTGCTCAGCCGCGACCTCCACGACTCTGACGCTATGGCCATATTCACCGAGATGGCCAAGTCCGTCGAGACGGCGGACTCGCCGCCGCAGGGCCTGTTCATCGTGGGCTCGGGTGTGGACGCCGCGGCCGTGAAGGAGCACCTCGAGAATCTGGTAGCCCTTCCCGTCAGCGCCCCCGATGAGCCCGAGCTGGCTCTGGCGCGCGGCGCGGCACTCGCGTCGGCGCACGCCCCCGCGATGGAGGCCTCCACCGCCGGCCTCGCCTACTCTCAGGACCCCGACGGCCACACGGCCGCCAGCGTCCACCCGGAGTTCGCCGCTGCCGTCACCCAGATGGCCGGCGTGCAGACCCAGATGGCGGCGACGCAGTTGTCGTCTGCCGGCGGCGCCGAGGCATATTCGGATGGGCTCGCCTATTCCGACGAACTGCCCGAAGCCGACCCCGAGACCTTCTACGGGGACGAGGCCCGAAAGCCGTTCCTGCTCGTCGGCAGCGCGTTGACGTCGATATTCGTGGTTGGTGTTGTCGCCCTTGTGATTTCGCTGGCCGTCAGCATCCGCCCGACCGTTGACCAGCGTCCCAGCCCCGCCGACACGCCGGTGATCCCCAGCCAGGCCGCGCCCGCCGCGCCGGCGCAGCAATTGGCGCCGGTCGCCCCTGCGCCCGCACCGGTCGCCCCCGCTCCCGCGCCTCCGGCGGAGACCATCAAGGCGCCCGTGCCCATGGTTCAGCAGGCGCCTGCGCCGCGGACGCCTCGGACGGTGTTCGTCGAGAAGCCCGCGCCGGCTCCCGAAGCCGTGCCTGCCCCGGCACCGCCGCCTGCCGCGCCGCCTGCACCCGTGGCCGAAGCGCCGGTGCCCGCGGCTCCAGTACTGCCTCCGCCGCCAGTGGTGGCACCGCCGATTTACGACCCGCCCGTGTACTCCCCGCCGCGGCCGGTGTGGGTGCCGCCGTGGCAACGGCAGAGCCCGTGGCAGCCGCCGGTGCAGCAACCGCAGTATCCGCAATATCCGCAGTACCCCCAGTCTCCGGGTTCCGGTCCTGGTTCAGGGTCGAGCGGCTATCCAGGTTCGAGCGGCTACCCGGGATCGGGTGGCTATCCGGGCTCGAGCCCCGGTGACTACGGAACCGGAGGTTCGCGAGGTGGCGTCAGCGTATGCCTCTTCAACCTCTGCACCGGCAACCGCCACTAGCCGGTCACCTGCCGTTGGTCTCCCGCTTGGTGTCGCTTAGCAGTTAGCTAATCGCGGCCGCCTATAGAGGCAGTATGCGATGCACAGTTTTCGGCACCGGTTACCTCGGCGCTACCCATGCAGCGGGGATGGCCGAACTCGGTCACGAAGTCCTCGGCGTGGACATCGACCCGGGCAAGATCGCGAAGTTGGCCAGCGGCGACATTCCGTTCTACGAACCTGGGCTGCGAGAAGTGTTGTGCGACAACATTGCTGCGGGCAGGCTGAATTTCACGACGGACTACGACGCCGCTGCGGACTTCGCCGATGTGCACTTTCTCGGTGTCGGGACTCCGCAGAAGAAGGGCGAATACGGCGCCGACCTGCGCCATGTGCACGCGGTCATCGACTCCCTGGTGCCGCGGCTGCGACGCTCGGCGGTGATCGTCGGCAAGTCGACCGTGCCCGTGGGTACAGCGGGTGAACTCGGCGCTCGTGCGCGTGGGCTGGCCGCCGACGGCATCGACGTCGAAATCGCCTGGAATCCTGAATTTCTGCGGGAGGGTTTCGCAATTCACGACACGCTGCATCCCGACCGGATCGTGCTCGGTGTGCAACCGGACTCGGTGCATGCAGAGGCCGCAATGCGTGAGCTCTATGCCCCCCTGCTCGCCGAAGAAATACCGTTCCTGCTGACCGATCTGCAGACCGCCGAGCTGGTCAAGGTATCGGCCAATGCCTTTCTGGCAACCAAGATTTCATTCATCAACGCCATTTCCGAGGTGTGCGAGGCCGTCGACGCCGACGTCACGCTGCTTGCCGACGCGCTCGGATACGACCCGCGCATCGGACGACGATTCCTCAACGCGGGGCTCGGCTTCGGCGGCGGATGTCTGCCGAAAGACATCCGCGCGTTCATGGCGCGTGCAGGCGAACTCGGCGCCAACCATGCACTGACGTTCCTACGCGAGGTCGACAGCATCAACATGCGCCGTCGCACCCGGATGGTCGAGCTGGCGACCAAGGCCTGCGGCTCGCTGCTCGGCGCCAACGTCGCGGTACTGGGCGCGGCGTTCAAACCCGAGTCCGATGACGTGCGGGATTCGCCGGCCTTGAACGTCGCGGGCATGCTGCAGCTCAACGGCGCGACTGTGAACGTCTACGACCCCAAAGCGATGGAGAACAGTCAGCGGCTCTTCCCAACGCTGAACTACTCCACGTCGGTCGTCGAGGCGTGTGAACGGGCGGACGCAGTGCTGGTATTGACTGAATGGCGCGAGTTCACCGAGCTCGATCCCGTCGACCTCGCCGATACCGTGCGCGCCAAAGTCGTTGTGGACGGCCGCAATTGCCTGGACTCGAACAAGTGGAGGTCCGCGGGCTGGCAGGTGTACGCGCTGGGCAAAAGCACCACTGTTTGACGCTTGTCTAACAGGTGTCGCGGTCGTAAGCTCGCGACATGAGGCAACAAATCCGCTGGCTTGCGTTGCACGGATTCATCCGTGGCCTCTCGCAGGTGGGCGTGCGCAGCGGCGATCCGCAGGCGCGGC
>LZSH01000050.1 GCA_001665255.1 Mycobacteriaceae bacterium 1482268.1
CGATGGGGTCGCCGTCCGCGCACTGGTCGATCGTCCTACCGGCGAAGGCGGGAGCCGGGCCGAGCCGCTTGGCGCCGTTACCGAACAACACGACCGCGGCGACGTGCTGATTCACATCCGGCGGCAGCGGGTCGGCCCTGGTCATGAGATCAGCCGCCGTCGCACCCAGGGAGTAGCCGCCGAGCACCATGCGGGTATTCGGGCAGCTTCTGGCCATGGATTGAACGTGGGAGCTCATGTCGCTGGCGCCGCTGGCGGCGCCTAAATCGGCGGGATAGTTGACTCCATACACCCCCACCGACAGACCCACCTTGGAGCGCAGCGAGTTGACGAGGGCATCGCCGATTGCGCCGACGCCGGGCGGCTCCTGTCGGCCGCGAGCGAAAACCACTTCCACATCGGGGCATGCCGCCGATGCCGCCGGAATCAGCGTCGCTGACGAAAAGGGCTGCGCTGCCGGAGCAATCACCAGTACCGCGGCGAGCGCCACGGCGGCCGCCAGGCTGAGGACACGTGGTGCCATCGCGATTGGCCCCATGAAACGGTATTCGGAGTACGAGTGGCGTACGTTACGTCGCATACGGAGCGACGACGCCAGAGCCGCAACCGGCAGCTCTAGCAAACACACGCGTCAATTTTCAAGACGAGCACCCGCCAGTTCGGTGGATCCATCGAAATCTCGCTAGCACGGGGCGCATGCTGTCGGCATGTGCGGGATTTTCGCCGCGATGACACGGCACGGCATCGCCAGTGACCGGTGCGATGCGGCGCTCAAGCTCTTGGAACATCGCGGGCCGGACGGGACTGGCATCTGGACGTCGCGTGACGGGCAGTGGAGCCTCGGACACACGCGTCTGTCGATCATCGGTCTGAGAAACGGCAGCCAGCCCATGACTAGCCCGGATGGCGCGGTGCACCTGGTCGTGAACGGCGAGTTCTACGGTTATCGCGAGATTCGCGAGCGGCTGCGAGCGGACGGCTATCGCTTCTCCACCGAGAGCGACAGCGAAATTGCGCTGCACCTTTATCACGAGCGCGGCATGCAGGCCGCGACGCTGCTGCGGGGTGAGTTCGCGGTGGTCATCGCCGACGAACGGCAACGGGCGATGTATGCGATCCGCGACCGCTTCGGCGTCAAACCGCTCTACTACGCCGTGGTGGACGGCGACGTGTTCTTCGCCTCGGAGATCAAGGCACTGTTGGCGCTGGGTGTGCCGGCCGCGTGGGACCTCGAGGGCGCAATCGGAGGTATCGGCAGATCTCACGAGAAAACCGAATTCGCCGGGATCAGTACCGTGCCGCAGGGGTGCTATGCGATCGCCAGGGATGGCGGTGTTCGCATCTATCCGTATTGGGATTGGGAGTTCCCGACGGCTGAGCAGATACGGGCAGACACGCGAAGCGACGCCGAGATCGTCGAGGAATTCCGCGCGGCTCTGCTCGATGCCGTGCAACAGCGACTGGTCGCCGATGTCGAGGTCGCGTCGTATCTGAGTGGTGGCATCGACTCGTGTGCCGTCCTCGGGCTCGCGCAGGAGGGCACGCAACGGCCGATCCGCGCATTCACGCTCACCTTCGACAACGTGCTCTATGACGAGGCCAGCATCGCTGAAGCTCAGGCCAAACACGTTGGCGCGACGTATCACCCAATTCCGATCACGGGGAGGGAGGTCGCCGACTCGTTCGCGGATGCGATCTGGCATGCGGAGACGCAGATGTTCAACGGACACGGCGTCGCCAAGTATCTGCTCAGCCGTGCCGTACAAGCCGCGGGCATCAAGGTGGTGTTCACCGGTGAAGGCGCCGACGAAATGTTGGGAGGCTACCCGTACTTCCGGGTCGACGCGCTGAACAACGACGCAACGTTGAGCGCAAGCGAGAAGTCGGCGTTCTTCGATGAGATGCTCGGTGCGAATGCGGCGACTCGCGCATTGTTGATGCCGGAGCAGGTCGACAGCG
>LZSH01000051.1 GCA_001665255.1 Mycobacteriaceae bacterium 1482268.1
GCGACCGCGGCCAGCACCCACACGTCGTATCCGAACGCACCCGCCAGTCCCCCGACGCCGGCGGCGAGCTTCACATCTCCGGCTCCCATCGCCGACGGTGCGATCAAATGCACGACGAGATACAGGCCGGCCAAACCAATGGCACCCAGAAGAGCTGGCATGCCGCGACCCGTCGCAGTGGCGACCGTGAGAATCACCGCAGCGCCCGGCATCGTCAACCAATTAGGGAGCCGCCGTTCCCGAATGTCATAGAAGCTCAACGTCGCAAGCCAGGCCAGCACACACAAGCCGACAAGCCCCACCCCCATGCACTGAGGCTAATCGCCGGAAAGCGCCTCTCTCATCGCTTCTTTCGGCGCAGGTTGACCCGTGAACTGCTCGACCTGCGCGTAGGCCTGATTCAGCAGCATCTCCAGTCCGCTGATAACTCGTCCACCCACTGCCTCCACGGCGGATGCGAGCGGGGTCGGCCACGGGTCATAAATCGCGTCGAGCAATACCGGCGTCCCTGCGAGCGCCCCAGCGTAGTGCGCCGCCGCATCGGCAGGAATCGTGTTCACCACGACGGAGACCCCTGTGACGGCTGAAGCCACATCCGGCCCGTCGATATCGAGCCATTCGGCCTGAGCACCCACGCGGACAGCCAGATCCACCACGGGCGCGGCCTTCTCCCGGTTACGCGCGGCCACGGTGATCCGCTCAACGCCGAGCTCGGCCAGCCCAACGATCACCGCAGGCGCAGTCCCCCCGGAACCGACCACGACAGCGTGACCCGAGGCCTCTCCGAGAGCACCGCTCACCCCGTCCACATCGGTGTTGTCGGCCCGCCATCCCGTCGACGTACGCACCAGCGTGTTCGCTGCGCCAACGAGGTCCGCGCGCCCGGTGCGGTCATCGGCGAACCGCAACGCTGCGAACTTGCCGGGCATGGTCACCGAGACCCCCACCCACTCAGGGCCGAAACCGCTCACTGTGGCCGGTAACTCGTCCGCTGAGCACTCAATGCGTTCGTAGGTCCAGTCGTCGAGACCCAGGGCCCGGTAGGCCGCCAGATGCAACTGTGGTGATCTCGAGTGAGCAATAGGCGAACCGAGCACCGCGGCTTTGCGAGCGCTACCGCGCGCTGTCGAGGACACCGTTTCGCTTCGCGAGTTCGATGTTCGCCAGGTGCTGCGGGTACTCCCGGGTGAACAGCGTCGTGCCCTGCATATCGATGGTCACGAAGTACAGCCAGTCCCCACTCGCGGGATGTTCGGCGGCGGTCAGCGCCTCGGTTCCCGGCGAGCAGATCGGGGTGACCGGAAGCCCTTCGCGCACATAGGTATTCCACGGGGTGGCCTTCGCGCGATCGGCGTCGGTGGTGGCCACCTCCTGGCGGTCCAGCGAGTAGTTCACCGTCGAGTCGAACTCCAGCCTGCGGTGATCCGGTACGACCAGGCGGTTGTAGATGACCCGGGCCACCTTGTCGAAGTCCTGCGGTTTTGATTCCCGCTGCACCAGCGATGCCACCGTCAGGATCTGGTACGGCGTCATGTTCAACGACTTCGCGGTGTCCAGCAGGCCGCTCTGCCCGTACTGGACGGCGCTGGCGTTGATGAGCGTGGACAAAATGTCGGTGGCCGAGGCAGATGGATCCACATCCCAGGACCCCGGCGCGATGAGGCCCTCGAGCCGTCGATGGTCACCACCCATGGCTTGCGCCGGCTGGGTCGCCCAGTCAGGTACCGACAGCTGCGACAGCGACGCAGAGCCGGCCGCCTCGCGAAGGTCGTCGGCCGAGACGCAGCGACGGTCACCGTCGAGGTCCACACAGGTGGCGTTCGATATCAGGCTGAAGATTCCGTCGGTGACGTCGTTGGTCTTGACGTCTCGGATGTCGTCGAGCTGTCGGCCTTCTGGAATGACGAGCTTGCCCACCCGGTTCTGCGCATCGCCGAGCCGCGCAACGGCATTCGCCGCGGGTATCTCGGTGCGCATCTTGTAGAAGCCCGGCTGGATGGACTGTATAGCGGAGTCGTCCTGAGCGGCGTTGACGAACGCCTTTGATGTCGCGACCACGTCGTGATCTTCCAGCGTCTGGCCGATGGCGGTCGTCGAGTCGCCGTCGTGGATCTGGATGACGATGTCCGCCTTGCCATCCCCCGAATAATCGTTGTCGCCCCCGCCGAACACGCTGTGCCACATCCGCGAACCGAGAAACACGGCTGCGACGACGACCAAGATGAACACACTGAGCGTGAGACCGCGGACCAGCCGGCGCCGACGGCGACGTCGGGCCTCGCGAATCCGTTCCGCACGGCTCATGCGACGTCGCGGCGGGCCCACCGCAACCGGCTGTGGCCGTTCGCGATCCCAGGCGTCACCCATTGCCGACCTCGTTGAGCGTGGCCCGCCGCTGATCCAGCCAGCTCTGCAGAATCCCCACCGCGGCGGCCTGATCGATCATCGCCTTCTGACCCCTCGCCCGTACACCGGCTTCACGTAGGGAGCGCTGCGCGGTGACGGTGGTCAGCCGTTCGTCGGCGAGCCGCACCGGGATCGGCGCAATGCGACGCGACAGTTCCTCAGCCACCGCGATGGCGTCCTGTGCGGACGGCCCGGTCCGGTCTGCGAGCGTGCGCGGCAACCCCACTACCACCTCGACGGCGTCCAATTCAGTGACGAGCTGAGTGAGCCGTCGCATATGGCGGTCCGTTCTGTCACGGCGGACGGTCTCCACCGGAGTGGCGAGAATGCAGTCCGGGTCGCTCAGCGCAACCCCGATGCGAACGCTTCCGACGTCGATTCCCAGTCGTCGGCCCCGTCCGGGATCGTCGCCTCCTGGCCGATCGGGCAGACGGTGTTCTGGTTTCGGCACGTGGCTAGCTCCGGCCTATCTCGGCACGGAGGGCTGCCAGCGCCGCGTCGATACCTGCCGCTCCCTTACCGGAGCCCTGGGCCATGTCCGCCTTGCCGCCGCCGCGACCGTTCACCGGCGACGCCAGCTCCTTGATCAGTTCATTGGCTTTCAGACCGAGATCCTGCGCGGCCGGGTTGACGGCCACCACGAAAGGTACGGCGTCGTCCTCGCCCTCAGCGATCAGTGCGATCACGGCCGGCTCCGAGCCGATCTTGCCGCGGATGTCCCCGACGAGACTGCGCAGGTCCGCGGCCGACGTCCCACCAGCCATCCGCTGCGCCACGACACGGACCTTACCGATCTGCTCGGCGCCCGCTGCGGCATTGACTGCGGCCGCCCGCGCGTTGGCCAGCCGCATCTTGTCGAGTTCCTTCTCGGCGGCCTTCAACCGGTCCACCATCTGTGCCACTCGCGCGGGCACCTCTTCGGAGGGGACCTTCAACGAAGACGCCAGCCCGGCCATCAACGCGCGTTCCTTGGCGAGATGACGGAAGGAGTCGAGGCCGACGTAGGCCTCGACGCGCCGCACACCGGAGCCGATGGACGATTCGCCGAGGATGGTGACGGGGCCGATCTGCGCGGAGCTGCGGACGTGCGTGCCGCCGCACAACTCGAGCGAGAACGGGCCGCCGATTTCGACCACCCGCACCTCGTCGGGATAGGCCTCGCCGAACAGTGCCATCGCGCCCATCGCTTTGGCCTTCTCGAGTTCAGTGGTGAAGCTGTGCACCTCGAAGTCGGCCTCGACGGCCTCATTGGTGACCTCTTCGATCTGGGTGCGCTGGTCCTCGGACAACGCGCCCTGCCAGTTGAAGTCGAACCTCAGATAGCCGGGACGGTTCAGCGAGCCCGCCTGAACAGCGTTGGGCCCCAGCACTTGTCGCAGTGCGGCATGAACCATGTGGGTGCCGGAGTGGCCCTGCGTGGCACCGTGCCGCCACCGCGGATCCACTGCCGCGACGACCGTGTCACCCTCGACGAATTCGCCTGATTCGACGTTGATGCGGTGCGCCCAGAGCGTTTTGGCGATCTTCTGCACGTCGGTGACGGCGGCCCGTGACGTTCCAGACGTACCGGTCCCTTGAATGCTGCCCTCATCGGCGATCTGGCCACCGGACTCGGCGTAGAACGGCGTGCGGTCGAGGATCAGCTCGACGCGCTCGGCCTGCTGACCGTCATGCGATACGACCGGCACCCGCTTGCCGTCGACGAAGATACCGAGAATCCTTGCCTCGGTAATTAATTCGTCGAAGCCGGTGAACTCGGTCGGGCCCGCGTCGACCAATTCGCGGTACGCCGACAGATCGGTGTGCGCCTGCTTGCGGGCGGCAGCGTCGGCCTTGGCGCGCTGCCGTTGCTCGGCCATGAGGCTGCGGAAGCCATCCTCGTCGACGCTGAGGTCGGCTTCGGCGGCCATCTCGAGGGTCAGCTCGAGCGGGAAACCGTAGGTGTCGTGCAACGTAAAGGCGTCCGACCCGGACAACACGGTGGACCCCGATTGCTTTGTCGCACGGGCGGCGTCGTCGAATAGCCGTGAACCCGACGCGAGCGTGCGGTTGAAGGCGGTTTCCTCGGCAACGGCGATGCGCTGGATCCTGTCGAAGTCGCTGATCAGCTCCGGATAGGACGGGCCCATCGCGTCGCGCACGGTGGCCATGATGTCGCCGACGATCGGCTGCGTGATGCCCAGCAGCTTCGCCGACCTGATCATCCGGCGCAGCAGACGGCGCAGCACATAGCCGCGGCCATCGTTGCCCGGGCTCACACCGTCGGCGATGATGATCGCCGCGGTGCGGCTGTGGTCGGCGATGATCCGGTAGCGGACGTCGTCATCGTGGCTGCCCTGCCCGTACCCCCGCGGCGCCATGTCCGCGACCAGGTCGATGACCGGGCGCAGCAGGTCCGTCTCGTAGACGTTGTCGACACCCTGAAGCAGGCAGGCGACGCGTTCGATACCCATCCCGGTGTCGATGTTCTTGCGTGGCAGCGGCCCGAGGATCTCGAAGTTGTCCTTCGAGGTGCCTTCACCGCGCTCGTTCTGCATGAACACGAGGTTCCAGATCTCGATGTAGCGGTCCTCGTTGGCTGCTGGGCCGCCCTCGATGCCGTACTCCGGGCCGCGGTCGTAGTAGATCTCCGACGACGGGCCGCACGGCCCGGGAATACCCATCGACCAGTAGTTGTCGGCCATCCCGCGACGCTGGATGCGTTCGGCAGGCATGCCGGCGACTTCCTGCCAGAGCTGCGCCGCCTCGTCGTCGTCGAGATACACCGTCGCCCAGAGCCTTTCGGGATCCAAGCCGTACCCACCCTGCTCGTCGAGATTGGTCAACAGAGTCCAGGCGAACTCGATGGCGCCCTTCTTGAAGTAGTCGCCGAACGAGAAGTTGCCCGCCATCTGAAAGAACGTGTTGTGCCGGGTGGTGATGCCGACCTCATCGATGTCGGGCGTCCGGATGCACTTCTGGATGGAGGTGGCGCGGTTCCACGGCGGGGTTCGCTGGCCGAGAAAGTAGGGCACGAACTGCACCATGCCCGCATTGACGAACAGCAGATTGGGGTCATCGAGAATCACAGACGCGCTGGGCACTTCCGTGTGTCCCGCTGTCACGAAGTGATCGAGGAATCTCTTCCTGATCTCGTGTGTCTGCACTTCCCGCTGTCCTCTGTCTTTCGGAGTGGATCAACCGACCGCACTACAGTACCGGTCATTTTCGTCGCGCCTTCATCAGCCGTTTATGAAGCTCAACCGTACGGATCGGCGCGGGTTGTCCCTGTTCAGATCAACGAGCACGACACTCTGCCAGGTTCCCAGCAAGGGCTTTCCGCCTTGTACCGGGAGCGTCACCGATGGTGTGACCAGGGCAGGCAGCACATGGTCGGCGCCATGGCCCGGGGAGCCGTGCGCGTGTCGGTACCGGTCGTCGCGGGGCAACAGATTTTCCAGCGCGTCAACGAGGTCGTCATCGGATCCCGCGCCGGTCTCGATGATCGCCACACCCGCGGTGGCGTGCGGCACGAACACGTTGCACAACCCGTCCCCGTGGTCGGCGCAGAATTTCCGCACTTCTTCGGTGAGATCAACAATCCGTCGCCGCGAAGAGTCGATCTCGAGCACGTCGGAATTCATAACTCCAAGGGTAGGAGACCCTTGAACCCGATTCACGGCGGGAGGAAGCTAATCGGTGGTGGGTGGCGCCACCGGGGCGCCGCCCCTGAGAAGAGGGGGTGGGCCGTGTACGCGCGCTCAACCACTATCCAGGCGCAACCCTCATCGATCGATGACGGGATCGCGTTCGTCCGCGACGAGGTCATGCCTGCACTGCAGGCCATGGACGGCTATATCGGGCTCTCGCTGTTGGTGGACCGGGATTCTGGGCAATGCATTGCCACCAGCGCATGGGAAACGGAGGACGCCCTGCGCACCAGCACCGAGGCAGCGGCGTCGCTTCGCGAGTCGGCGGGTAGCCGTTTCGGCGGTGGCGATGTCACGATGGACCAGTGGGAGATCGGTGCCATGCACCGCGAACATCGCACCGCTGACGGCGCATGCGTGCGGGCAACGTGGATCAAGATGCCGCGCGATCAGGTCGACAGGGCGATCGACTTCTACCGAAGCTCCGTACTGCCCTCACTGGAGGATCTCGAAGGGTTCTGCAGCGCCAGCTTCATGGTCAACCGTGAAACGGGAAGAGGCGTGTCGTCGGCGACGTTCGACAGCCGCGAGGCGATGGAACGCAACCAGGAGAAGGCAACGGAACTGCGCAACGCGCGGACCCGTGAGCTCGGGGCGGACATCGTGGACGTCGGCGAATTCGAACTGACACTTGCTCATCTCCGTCTGCCCGAGATGGCCTGATGCGTTTGCCCTGATTGACGGTGGCGTTTATTTCAACTGGCGCAAGGGTATTTCCTCTGCACCCAGAACCGCCCCAGAGGAGTAAACATGACCATCACCGGCGTTATCACGGCAATTCTCATCGGCATTGTGGTCGGCGTACTCGGCCGGCTTGTTGTACCCGGCAGGCAGCCCATCGGCATGCTGGCCACCGTCCTGATCGGTATCGTCGGCGCCTTCCTCGGCACCGCGATCGCACGAGCGCTTGGCATCCCGACGGTGACCAACGGCATCGACTGGCTCGAGCTGCTGGTGCAGGTGATCGTCGCGGCCATCGGTGTCGCCCTTGTGTCGTCGATGATGGGGCGCAGGCGCACCGGTGTCGTCGGACGCAGGCGCTCCGGTTTGCTCCGGTAACCGATCTCTCACCTCACGGGCCCGGCGGCTTCCCCTGGCTGCCGGGCTCGTTCAGAATCGAAGCATGACGGTCGTGAAGAACACAGTGCTGACGGTGGTTCAGCCTGGCGACGGAGACACTGCCTCAATTCCCGGCTTCGGCGCGGTCTTCAAGCTCACGAGCGCGACGACGGGTGGCTTGGTGGCGATCGTCGAGCATCCCTTCGAAGTGGGCTTGATCACCGCGGCGCACCGGCACACCCGTGAGGACGAACACTCTCTCGTGCTCGAGGGTGAAATCGGCTTTCGTTCCGACGACAACGAGGTCGTACTCGGCCCCGGCGGATACATCACCAAGCCGCGCGGCCAGATGCACGCTATGTGGAACGCGGGGACCCAACCCGGGCGCATCGTCGAGGTCATCACGCCGGGAGGCTTCGAGAAATACTTCCGCGAGCTTAGTGAATTACTGATGTCCGGAACCGGATCTGACCTACACGAGACACCGGAATTCACCGAGCTCGCAACGAAGTACGGTTTGACCTACGGATATCCCGACTGGATGGACGACATCGTTGCGCGATACGGACTGACTCCGCCGTCGCACTGAGCCTCGCGTCACAGCGATTTCAGGAGCGCATCCAACTTCTCGTAGCCCTCGGTCATACCGCCCTCCATGCCCGAGCTCAGCAGCGCGTCCCGCGCCTCGGTGTTGGGACAGATCGAGCGACCACGCAGCCGGCTACGACCGCCGCCGAGGTCTTCGAACCACATGAACTCGATGTTCACCATGTCCTGGGCGCCGTCGTATTCGAACGTCTGGATGATCAGTTCGTTCTCACGGATCGTGTGAAACGTTCCGTTGAAGCGGAATTCACCATCGTCGTTGACGTGGACATAGCGATAGCCGCCGTGAGTTGTGAAATCCCACTTCTCAATTCGCATTTCAAGCTCGTGCGGACCCAGCCACTGCTTGACCAGCTCAGGCTCGGCGTGCGCGCGGAACAGCGCTTGCACCGGAGCGTCGAACTCGCGGGTGAACTCCATCGCCAGGGTGTCAACGGGGGCATGCAGATCGAGTGCGTTCGTCATTCTTACTTTTCCTTCCTTGTGGTGTCGGTGATTTTCGCCAGCACGACGTCCAGCCGGCGGTAGTTGCGTTCGGCGTCGAGCCGATACCGGTCGATCCAGGCGGTCAGTCCCTCCAGCGCGGCCGCGTCGAGGTGGACCGGTCGACGCTGCGCATCGCGGGTCCGGGTGACCAGCCCGGACTGCTCGAGCACCTGAATGTGCTTGGACACCGCCTGTTTGGTGATGTCGAACGGTGCGGCCAGTTCGTTGACCGTCGCCGGTCCACGCGACAACCGCGCAACGATGGCGCGCCGAACCGGGTCGGCAAGCGCCATGAAGGCGCGATCCATCCGCTCGGCGGCATCCTCATCACCCCTCAATAGTCAACCTTTTCGTTGATCAACCTTTTAGTTGATTACGAAGGTACGGGCGCGCGAGACCAGTGTCAAGGGGCTAGTACTGAACGATTTGGGCGTGGCCAGTTGCGCTCAGCGCAACTGAGCACGCCGAACCCACTGAGCGGTCAGCGGCGCAGACCCGCTACCCGATCAGCCACCGACAGACGACCGGGTTCTGGTTACAGGCGGCGTTGATATCGGGCAGTGATCCCGAGCACGGCAGGCCGTTCTCCTGAACGCAACCGGCCGGCATCGGCGGACAAGGAGACCCATCCGGCCGCACGCACGCCTGGTCAAGGGGTCCGGCATTGGCGGAAACACCGGAGGTGAACAGCATGCCTAAGGCAACAGCTGCGGCTGCGCAGAATAGTTGGCTGTACTTCATGGAACTTAGTCCTTCGCAATTAAATCCTCGTTGCTGCCGTTAACTGCCGACAGCTTCTAGCAAACTCCCCGAGAGCAGTGAGATTACTCGTCGGCGCATCGCCGTGGCCTTATTCGGAAAACAAAGTCAGCGCTTGCGCCGGATGATCGCGCGCAGCTTCTCCAACCGGCCCGAAATCTCCCGTTCGACGCCATGGCTGGTCGGCTGGTAATAGTTCACGCCCACCAACTCATCGGGTGGATACTGTTGCGGCACAATGCCATCGGGGTCGTCATGGCTGTACTTGTAGCCGATCGCGTTGCCCAGGGCCTCGGCGCCGGAGTAGTGCCCGTCGCGCAGATGCGTCGGGACCGGGCCCGCCTTGCCGGCGCGGACATCGCTCATCGCCGCACCGAGCGCGGTGGTCACTGCGTTCGACTTCGGCGCCGTCGAAAGGTGGACCGTGGCGTGGGCAAGAGTGAGTTGGGCCTCCGGCATGCCGATCAGCTGCACGGTCTGCGCGGCGGCGACAGCGGTCTGCAGCGCCGTCGGATCGGCCATGCCGATGTCCTCGCTGGCCAGGATCATCAGCCGGCGGGCGACGAACCGCGGGTCCTCCCCCGCGACCAGCATGCGGGCCAGGTAATGCAGGGCGGCGTCGACGTCGGAGCCGCGGACGGACTTGATGAAGGCGCTGATGACGTCGTAATGCTGGTCGCCGTCGCGGTCGTAGCGGACCGCGGCCTTGTCCAGCGACTGCTCGATCGTCTCAACGGTGACCTTGTCCCCCGCCTCGGCGGCCACCTCCAACGCCGTCAGCGCCCGCCTGGCATCGCCCGCCGACAGCTGCACCAACAGGTCTACCGCGTCATCGGTGACGTCCACCTTGCCCGCCAGCCCGCGCGGATCCTCGATGGCGCGGGTGACGACGGTGCGGACGGCGTCGGCGGTGAGCGGTTGCAGCTGCAGGATCAGTGACCGGGACAACAACGGCGCGACCACCGAGAACGACGGGTTCTCCGTGGTCGCCGCCACCAGCAGCACCACCCGGTTTTCGACCGCGGACAGCAGTGCGTCCTGTTGGGTCTTGGAGAACCGATGCACCTCGTCGATGAACAACACGGTCTGTTCGCCGGCGTGAAGGAGTGCGACGCGTGCCTTCTCTATGACGGCGCGGACCTCCTTGACGCCTGCCGACAGCGCCGACAGCGCCTCGAATCGACGGCCGGTGGCCTGCGAGATCAGCGACGCCAGCGTCGTCTTGCCGGTGCCCGGCGGCCCGTACAGGATGACCGACGCCGCACCCGACCCCTCGACCAGACGACGCATCGGCGAGTTCGGCGCGAGCAGGTGGTCCTGACCGACGACCTCGTCGAGCGACGCCGGCCGCATCCGCACCGCGAGCGGGGCGGACGCGCCCACGGGTCCCGTCGCACCGCCCGTCGAGGTCGGCCCGCCCGGGACGTCAAAAAGACCGTCGGACACGCTCTCTGCTTACCACGCCGCTATGACTCGCATTGCGTCACGAAGTCGATCAGTTCCTCGACGCGCCCGATCAGTGCCGGCTCCAGGTCGTTCCAGTCGCGCACCCGACCGCGGATCCGCTGCCACGCCCGCGCGATGTCGGCTTGCCGGGCATGCGGCCAGCCCAGCGCCTGGCACACGCCGTGCTTCCAGTCGACACCTTTGGGAACGTTCGGCCACGCCGGGATGCCGAGCCGGTCCGGCTTGACGGCCTGCCAGATGTCGATGAACGGGTGCCCGACGACGAGCGTGTGCGGACGTTTTACCTGGGCGGTGATGCGCGCCTCCTTGGACCCGGCTACCAGATGGTCGACCAGCACGCCGAGGCGGCGGCCGGGCCCAGGCCGGAACTCGTCAACAATGCCGGCGAGATCGTCGACCCCGCCCAGGTACTCGACGACCACGCCCTCGATGCGCAGGTCGTCTCCCCACACCTGCTCGACGAGTTCGGCGTCGTGCCGCCCTTCGACGTAGATGCGGCTCGACAGCGCCACTCTCGCCTTTGCGCCGGCGACGGCGACCGATCCGGACGCCGTGCGCGCAGGCTGGGCCGGCGCGGCGCGCCGCGGCGCGGTGAGGATCACTGGCTCGCCGTCGATCAGGTAACCGGGGCCGACGGGAAACGGCTTGCGCCTGCCGTGCCTGTCCTCGAGTTCCATGCGGCCGTACTCGACGCGGACCACCGCTCCGACGTAGCCCGTCTGCGCGTCCTCGACGACCATGCCGATCTCGATCGGACACTCTGTCGAACGGGGCTTTTTGTGCGGATTGCTGGCGAGGACGTCAGTGCCGTATCGATCGACCACCGGGTGATCGTAGGGGCATACCCTCGCTGTCGAACCGCGACACGGCCGCGGAAATCGCGACTAGCCGGCCGTCGTCTCCTCGATGACGGTGTGGATGAACCGCATCTTGTCCAACACCGCCACCGGCAGCACGAACGGGTAAAGGTCTTCCTTGCCCATCGACCGGTTGAGCATGTTGAGCGCCCACGACAGCGGCAGCCACATGTCGATGATCTGGTCGAAGCCGCTGGGGCCGAGCACCTTCCGCTCGAAGGTCGCCGCCGCGGGCGCGATACTGAACGCGGCCGCGGTGTCTAGGGTGTCGCGGACGTGCAGATAGTGCGCGAACGTCTCGGCCCAGTCCTCGGCGGCGTGCATCGTGGCGTAGGACGACACGTAGGTCTGCTGCCAGCCCGTCGGGGCGCCCTCGCTGTAATGCCGGTCGATCGCCGCCTGATAGTCGGCGTCAGGATCACCGAACAGCTCTGTGAAGGTGCTCTTGTAGTCGGGCACAGGATCGACCAGCCGGAAGTAGTAGTAGTGGCCGATCTCGTGGCGAAAGTGCCCGAGCAGCGTGCGGTACGGCTCGTCCATCGAGATGCGCAGCTGCTCGCGGTGGACGTCGTCGCCCTCGGCGAGATCCAGGGTGATCACGCCGTTGTCGTGGCCGGTGAACACCTTCTCGTACTCGCTGGACAGCAGGTCGAAGGCCAGCCCGAGGTCGGGGTCTTCGTCGCGCCCGACGATGGGGAGCTTGAGTTCGAACAGCTCGGCTATCAGCCGCCGCTTGGCCCGCTCGGCCTCGGCGAATGCGGCGAGCCCCTTGATGTCGGCATCGTTTGGCCGCGTGCGGGTCAGCGCACACGAGGTGCAGAGCTTTCTGACGGGGGCCTTCTCGACGAGCCAATTGCATTCGGCCAGATGAAGATTCGCGCACAGCTCGTACTTGTCGGCGTCGACGAAGCCCGGCTGCGAACTCTCCTCCCCCGAGGCGATCACCAGCAACGCCATATCGTCCAGCGAGAAAGCCAACGGGCTGTTGCACGAAAGGCACAGCGAGTTCTCGAACGCCAGATGCTGGCCGCACCTCGGGCAGATGAAATCACGCATGAGCCACTTCCCCTTCGAACGGCGCGACGTCAACCGAGACATCGATGACGCTGCTGTCGGAGTCGGTGTAGATGATGCCGCGCAACGGCGGCACATCGGCATAGTCACGGCCCCAGGCCACGACGATGTAGCGCTCGTCCACCATTTGATCGTTGGTCGGATCCAGTCCCAGCCAG
>LZSH01000052.1 GCA_001665255.1 Mycobacteriaceae bacterium 1482268.1
ATCTCGCCGACGAATACCCCGAGCTGGGCTTGAAAGCGCCTGAGGCGCAGGCGACTTCGGTCAGCCTCATGCTGCATGTCGCCGACACGGACCAGACGCTGGAACGCGCGCGGCAGCACGGCGCGGTCGTGCAGCGCGAACCCTACGAAAACTACGGCGCCCGCGCCGCCACCATCATCGACCCGTTCGGGCATCGGTGGATGCTCAGCGGGCCGGTGACGGGTGCAGCGATCCAGATCCAGCACGGCGACGTCGGCTATGTCTCGGTGTGGACGCCGGACGCCGACCGCGCTGCCGCCTTCTACGGCCATGTTCTCGGCTGGACCTACGATCCGCAGACCCACCAGGTGACCAACACCCACGAGCACATCGGTATCTACAGCGTGTCCGGACCGCCGACGTTGTTCTGCTGCTATGCCGTGGATGACCTCGACGGTGCCGCGCAGTCGATCGTGGACGGCGGCGGCACGGTCGACGAGGTCGAGGAATTCGACTTCGGCACGCTCCGCGGCGCCACCGACCCGCAGGGCGCATCGTTCGGCATCTTCCGGCCGAACCCCGGGCGACCCCGCCCTGCCATCAACGGCACTGGGCCGGGCGAACTTTCGTACATCACCTACGAGGTCCCCGACTCAGCCGCGTTCAGGGCGTTCTACAGCCGCGTGCTGTTCTGGACCTTCCAGCCCGGTCGGATCGTCGACGGCTGGCAGGTCGATCAGACCCATCCGATGGCGGGGGTGGCTGGTAGCAGCCCCCAGCGGGTGACGGTGCCGATGTGGACCGTCGATGACGTCGATGCGGCGGTCGCCCGGGTACGCCAGGCAGGCGGCACCGTCATCGATGAACCGTCGCAACAGCCCTACGGCAAGTCCGCGCAAT
>LZSH01000053.1 GCA_001665255.1 Mycobacteriaceae bacterium 1482268.1
CCGACGAGGCCGACGGTGATGCGGTAGGTGAAGTCGACTTTGGGCCGCTCGCGCAACCGGTCGCGCCACCGGGCCCAGCGGCGCTTGGTCGCCGACCACCGCGATGTCGTGTCGTCTGTCATGGCTGACCCGGGTTGAGCTTGACGAACAACGCCTCGGCGTCGCAGAGCAACGTGTCCCCGTCGCGCAGTCGCCCGGCGACGAAGATCTTGCGACCCTCGGATCGGTCGATCCTGGCGTCGACCTGCAGATCCTTCTCGATGGGGGCGATATTGCGGTAGTTCACGTGCAGGTAGGCCGTGCGCTGTTTGAAGCCGCGGGTGAGCCGGAACGCGGCGAAGCCGAGCACCGAATCCCACATCTGTGCCAGCGCGCCGCCGTGCACGGCCCCGTTCCGGCCGAGGTGGTAGCGGCGAAAGCGCACCACCCCGTCGATCTCGTCACCGCTGGTGGTCAGTTCGGTGGGCACCTGCATGATATTGCCGCGGTTGGGCAGATCCATGCGCCTGCCCGACGGTGTGGTCCATTCGTCGGCCTCGTACGGGGCCAGCAGTCCTGACACCGCCTCGACCATGTCGGCCGCCTCGGTGATCACCTCGTCTGGCGCGTCGGCGGCGCGTGCGTGGTCCTGCAGAGTGCGGACGGCCTCGATGAACCGGCCGTAGTCGGGCCCGCCTCGGGTGGTCGGTTCCGGCGGGTTGAACCCGCCGCCGGGATGCGCCTCACTGGGGTCGATGGCCACCCGATCACCGTATTGCCTCGTTATCGGCGGCGGTCTCCCAGGTGTACGCCTAGCCGGTTTGTGCGCCCGCCTTGCTCAAGGTCTCGAATTCCTCATCGGAGAGCGTGATTTCGGCGGCGGCCACATTCTGCTCCAGATGGCTCACCTTGGACGTGCCGGGAATGGGCAACATCACCGGCGACCGCTTCAGCAGCCAGGCCAGGGCCAGCTGGGAGGCGGTGGCGTGGTGGTCGGCGGCGATGCGCTGCAGCGGGCCGTCGCTCGCCGCGAGCGGCCCCGCGGCGAGCGGGAACCACGGAATGAAGCCGAGTCCCTGCGCCTCGCAGGCGTCGAGCACGGGTTCGGCCGTCCGCGCGGTCAGGTTGTACATGTTCTGCACGGACACGATGGGCGCGACCTTCTGCGCGGCTTCCAGCTGCTTCACGTCGACCTCCGACAGCCCGATATGGCGGATCTTGCCTTCCCGCTGCAGCGTGGCGAGCTCGCCCAGCTGATCCTCGAGCGGGAACTTGTCGTCGATGCGGTGCAGTTGGAACAGGTCGATCCGGTCGACGCCCAGCCGCCGCAGGCTCAACTCCACCTCCTGACGCAGATAACCGGGGAAGCCGAGCGGGATCCAGACGTCCGGACCGGTGCGCAGGAGCCCCGCCTTCGTGGCGATGACGAGATCCTCGGGATACGGCGACAGCGCCTCACGGATCAGCTCCTCCGAGATGTAGGGGCCGTAGGAATCTGCGGTGTCGATGAAGTTCACGCCCAGATCCACCGCGCGGCGCAGGACACGCACGCACTCGTCGCGGTCATCGGGCTGGCCCCAGACGCCCTTGCCGGTGATCCGCATCGCGCCGAAACCCAGCCTGTTCACGGTGACGTCGCCGCCGATGGAGAAAGCGCCCGCGGCGTGGGCAACAGAAGAAGAAGTGGTCACTTCAGCGACCGTACGCCGGTGATGCCATGGTGGCGGGATGAAGTTGACGGACTTGGCGACGTTGCAACTGACGTACAGCGAAGTGGGAGCGACGGCGGGCCCGCTGCCCGACGGCTACCACCACGTGCGCGAGTCCGCCGTGATCGGCCGCGGGCGCCCGAGATTCGAGGAGGCCGCGGCGACGGTCATGCGCTGGGGCATGCTGCGCGGAGCTGGTGTCCGCGTCGACGCGACCACCGAGGTCGCGGCCGTCGGCTCCGAGGTGTTGGTGGGCTTTGGTCCGCTGCGGGCGCCGTGTCGGGTCGTCTACGTGATCGACGAGGCCGACCGTCGCGGGTTCGCCTACGGCACGCTGCCGGGCCACCCCGAATCCGGCGAGGAGATGTTCGCCGTTCGCTTCGACCCGGCGACCGAAGAGGTACACGCCGAGGTCGCCGCGTTCGCGCGGCACGCCACGTGGTGGAGCAAGCTGGGCTCGCCCGTCACGTCACTGGCGCAGCGCGTCATCACAGCGCGGTACCTGACGGCGCTCTGACCCCCGCGCGGTTAGGCAAGCGTCAGATAACCGAATTGACGCCGCAGTCAATCCGTCCTTCGTCCGCCGCGCACCCGCGATAGTCTTACTCTCGACTCGACGATCGGATATTGCTGGTGATTAACCCTGCTGAAGTGGACGCCACCCATCGGCGTATCGCGCAATTGGTGGTGGACCTCTACGGCCGGCCCGATACCGACTCGGACACGGTGATCGCCGAGCTGGCCGAGCACGCCGCAATCGAGATCCCGGGCGCCCAGTATGCCGGCGTGACAGTCACCCGCAATGCGAAGCACATCGAGACCCCGGCGGCGACGCACAAGTGGCCGTTGCTGCTGGACGAAATCCAGCAGCGCCACCGCCAGGGGCCGTGTCTGACAGCGGCGTGGGAGGAGAAGACGGTTCACGTCGCCAACCTGGAAACCGACGAACGTTTCCCCCTCTATGCCCGAGATGCGTTGAGGGAGACCCCGATTCGGTCGGTAATGGCATTTCAGCTATGGATCGCCGGTCAGACGATGGGAGCGCTGAACGTCTACGCCGAGGAGGCGAATGCGTTCGGCGACGAGACCCGTGCCGTGGGGCTGGTGTTCGCTGCTCATTCGTCGGTCGCATGGAACGCGGCCCGCCGCGACGAACAGTTCAAGAAGGCGCTGGCGAGCCGCGACATCATCGGGCAGGCGAAGGGAATGCTCATGGAGCGCTACGGCATCAGTGCGCTGCAGGCCTTCGATCTGTTGCGCAAGCTGTCTCAGGACTCGAACACGCCGTTGATTTCGGTCGCTACCGACCTCGTCGAAAAGCAGCAGTCCGCCATCGATTAGGGTTTCGGCTCCGCGGCCCGGGGCAACCCAACTGCGCATGAGCGTGGAATCCAAACCGGCCGCCGACGCGTCGATCGGCGAGCTGATGAGCCAGTTGTCGGCGCAGACGTCGCGTCTGGTTCGTGACGAGATGCGGCTGGCCCAGAAGGAGTTGCAGCAGTCGGTCAAGCACGCGGGCGTGGGCGCGGGGCTGTTCAGCGCCGCGGGCGTACTGTCCCTGTTGGGGTTGATGACCGTGATCGCCGCCGGAGTCGCGGCCTTGGCACTGGTGCTGCCGGTGTGGGCCGCGGCCGTGATCGTGGCCGTCTTGCTGTTCGTCGCGGCGGGGATAGCGGCGCTATTGGGTCGCAAGCAGGCGGCCGAGATCGCGCCACCACCGCAGCAGAG
>LZSH01000054.1 GCA_001665255.1 Mycobacteriaceae bacterium 1482268.1
GGCGCGGCGCCAGTTCATGAACACCCATGGCTCGATGGAACATTCGCCCGACGGCATCCCGAAGCCTTGCAGAGGTGGATAGGAGAAGTAAGCGTCCTCCGACGCGATCACGATGTCGGTGGTCAAGCCCATGTGGGTGCCGCCACCTACGCAGTAGCCGTGGATCTGGGAGATGGTCGGCTTGGAGAACTCCCACAGGTTCAACGTCGGCTTGACGAACAGATCGAACTGCGGCTTCCACGGGTGGCCCATCTTCATCGCACCCTCCACAAACGACGGGTAGTCGACCGAGTTGTTGCCGATACAGTGCCCGGAGCTGAACCCTTTGCCGTTGGCCTTGAGAACCACGACCTTGATGTCGTAGTCGCGGTCCGCGTCGAGTAGCGCAGCGTCGAGTTCCTCCGCGAGTTTCTGATCCTGCGCATTGGCCTTCTCGGGCCAGTTCAGCGTGATCTTCGCAATCGCGCCCGCCTTTTCATAGATGATACGTTCACGAGTTTCGTTGAGATCCATGTGTTTTACCCTTTCGTTCGGATGACGCCGATTTCGGCGCCGATGCTGTAGGTGGTGCCGATCGCGCCCGTCCACTGCACAGTGCCCGACGCGCCGGCTTCGATCTCCTGTTCCACTTTCTCGGTGGCGAGGGTGTAGATCGGCGTGCCCTCCTCGACGTGTTCGCCCGCGGCCACGAGGAGTTCCGTCAGCTCCGCCTCCGAGACGGCCACCGAAACCCGGGGTATGCGAATGATGAAGTCAGCCACCGGCAGCTGCCCGCTCGAACGTTCTCTGCACAGCCTCGACAATGCGCGCCGCCGACGGATAGATCTGGGCTTCGAGCGCCGCCGCCGCCGGAGTCGGGACGAATCTCGCCGCCACCCGTTCGATCGGCGCCGCGAGCTCGCCGAAGCACTCGGCCTGCAGAACAGCGACGATTTCCGCCCCTGGACCGGCGAACTGCACCGCATCGTGCACCACCACCGCCCGTCCTGTACGTCGCACCGACTCAACCATCGTGTCGACGTCCAGCGGCACAAGCGTCCGCAGGTCGATGACCTCGGCGCTGATGCCCTGATCCTGCAATGTCTGTGCCGCCGTGAGGGATTCGCCCACGCTGCGGGCGTAGCTGATGAGGGTGACGTCCGAGCCGGGACGCTTGACGTCGGCCTGGCCCAGGGGAATCCGGAAATCGGGGTCAGTTGGCACCGATCCCTTCTGAGCCTGTAGGCGGATGGTCTCAACGAACAGGCACGGGTCTTCGTCGAAGATCGCCGATGCCAGCAGACCCTTACCATCGCGCGGTGTCGACGGCACAATCACCTTCATGCCGGGTATGTGCATGAACCAGGCTTCCAATGTCTGCGAGTGTGTCGCCCCGGTGGCCAGGCCGCCGTAGACCTGCGTCCGGACCGTTATCGGCGCCGTCGTGCGGCCCGCCGTCATGAACCGAAGTTTGGCGGCGTTGTTGATCAGCTGATCCGCCGCGATACCGATGAAGTCCATGATCATGATCTCAGCGACCGGAAGTAGTCCGTCGATCGCGGCGCCGATGGCCGCACCGACGATCGCCGCCTCCGAGATCGGCGTGTCCACCACGCGATCGTGGCCGTACTTTGTGGACAGCCCCGCCGTCGGTCCGGATGCGCCGGGATCGGCGATGTCCTCGCCGAGCAAGAAGACCCGCTCGTCGGCCGCCATCGCCTGATCGAGCGCGAGGTTCAGCGCCTCGCGCATCGACATCTGTTGTTCGTCCATGGCTTTCCTCAGACGGGGTGCTTGATCGGACGTGCGTACACGTCTGTGTCGAGTTCGTCGGGCGTCGGCGGCGGCGCGGCCAGGACCGTCCTCAAAGCCTCCTCGACGGCTGCCAGCGCGCCCTCCTCGATGCGGCTGAGCTCGTCGTCGGACGCGACGCCGCCGTCTACGAGCCTGCGGCGGAATGCAGGAATCGGATCGGCCGCTATCGCCGCTTCCAGTTGCTCGTGGGGAATGTAGGGCATCCGGTCGCCAAAATAGTGGCCTCGGAAGCGGAAGGTGACGCACTCCAGGAAGGTAGGGCCATTCCCGTTGCGCGCCTTGCCGATCGCATCGGCCAGCGCGTCGGCGACCGCCAGCGGGTCATTGCCGTCGACCCGTATGCCCGGCATACCGTAGCCGGCCGCCCGGTCGGCCACCCGCTCGAGCTTCATCGTGTCGGCGGTCGGCGTCATCTCGGCGTACAGATTGTTCTGGCAGACGAACACC
>LZSH01000055.1 GCA_001665255.1 Mycobacteriaceae bacterium 1482268.1
ATGACGTCGCGGATCTCATTGCGGCGTGCGACTTCGTGATCCACCCGTCGAGGGAAGACGCCCTGCCGACCGCGCTGATCTCAGCACTTGCCGCCTCACGGCCTATCGTGGCTACCAGCGCTGGAGGCATCCCTGACATCGTGAGCCCCGGCTGCGGAATCCTCGTGCCCCCTGGCCGCCCTTCGGAATTGGGCACGGCGATAGTGAAGATGGTGGAGACGATCAGCAACGACGCGACCTCCTCGCACCGCCTGCAGCGAGCAGCGCGCAAACTCTACGAAACGCGGTTCAGCGCTCACACGTGGGCCCATGAGCTCCGGCAGCAGTACGAGGACGTGCTTCAGGGCTGGAACCGGATACCCAAGCGGACAACATGAGTGTGCCGACTGCAGCCGATGCTGCCTTGATTGTCATCCAGTCAGGCAAGCCCGAACGCTGAATCGTAGCGCGCAAACACCACGGGCCTGGAATAGCATCTCTTGAAGTGCTCGAGGGCTGCCATGGAAAGGTCGCGGTTGCGGGACACTCCGGTTGCCTCGAGCAGCAGATCCGCCAGTTCGGCGTGATCGTCGGCTACCAGCACACCTCGGTCAGCTCCGGTGGCGACGCCTTCCGCGCCGATCGATGTTGATATGACTGGAACGCCGCCCCCAATCGCCTCGATGATCTTCAGCTTGATTCCGGAACCGAACCGTAGGGGAACGATCATCGCCGCGGCACGCGAGAACAGTTCGCTCAAGTCAGGCACAAAGCCCTCCAATTTCACACTTTCAGTGTACCGGGCAACCAGTGCGGTCAGACCCGAGCGAGCCTGCCGTCCAACAACTCTCAGTCGCGCGTTCGGTTGCGTGGCGAGCACCAGCGGCCAGACATGAGTGAGGAACGACTTCAGACCGTCGTCGTTGTGAGGCAAGGAAAGCAGGCCCAAAAAGATGAACTCCGGCGTCCCGGTGTAGTCGCGCCTGGTCGGCGCGCGAGGGCCGATCAGCGGCGGAATAACGCGCACACGGTCGGCCTCTACAGCGCATCTATCCCGCAGTAGTTGGGCCTCCCGATCATTGAGCAGCAGCGCGGCGTCGAAGCCATTGACGACGCGAATCTCGCTGGAATACGCCAGCGCCTTTTCCACCCGTAGCAGCGCGCGCTGATTGCGAGGGTGTTCGGCCAAGGACCGAACCCGAGCTGGAACATGCGTGGCGAAGTTGCCAAGTGGTTGGATCTGCATATCGGAATATTTCTCAGCGGCGGCAAGCATCACCCGATAACGCTCTGAGAATAAATCGTCGAGGTAGCAGACCTGCGTCGTGCACCGCGCTGGGGCGTGCTGAGCCATCCGAATCGTGTCATAAACCTCGAGGTCGGCTCCCAGTTGTTCAATGAGCCGGCCGACCTCGGCACGCAGGCCGGGGGTGTAAAGCAAGGCTTCCTGCAGGCTCGTTCGACCGGTGCCGGTCCGCACCAACACACTTGTCAGCGCTTTCAGGGTCGTCGGCTTGGATATGGTGTGGAGTTCCGCTGGGAATTCGTCGTGGCCGTGCTCGCCGACCATCACGTAGTGGACATTGCGCTCGCCCATACGGGCGGCAAAATACTCCAGAAAGCCTGCCAAAACGATTTTCTTGCCCGCATCTGTCGGATACGGGTTCACGGCGCTCAACAACGCAACGGACTTCACCAGCCACCCTCCTTCCGCCGGCACGTCGGCTGCGCGGACGTCCACGCGCAGTCGCGATTGCAGCGGGGCCTGCCCACTTACGCCCCCGATGCATTGTGGCGTTTCTCGAGCGCTCCGGACACGAGGAGCCGGAAGCGGGCGAAAGAAAGATCGCTCCCAATCGCAATGCGCGGCAAGGCGAATGGGTCGGAATCGTATCCGGCGAAGCCTTCGGTTGTCGACACCGCCCAGCGTACGCCGCAGCGCCGCAGCGCCGCCTTCGCGCGCTCATCGAAGTCTTGGGGGCGACCGTTGGGATAGGCAAATATTGTTGGAAGACAGCCGGTTTCACGCTCAACCGCAGCACAGGATTCGTAGATCTCACGCTCGACGATTTCATCTGAGCACTGCGACAAAATCGGATGCGTGACGCTATGCGGGTATAGCGTCATTCGGTAATCGCTCGCGAGCGAGCGCGCCTCGTCCCAAGAAAGCAGTCGGAAGGGCCCTGGGTCGTACCCGACCTCTAATCCCAGTGTTGCGATCAAACTCTCAAGCAGCTGTACACGTTCCGGATCGGACATCGCTTTCAGGCGATCTACCGCTGCCGCGTACGCTTCACCACGATGAGCTGCCGACCTCAGCGAATATGCGCCGAGGCCGAGCGGGGTTAGATCCAGCTCAGATGCTTGGGTTCGTGCGAACGCCAGCCAGAGCCGATCGGGCCAGAGCGCGTCATCGGTGCCCATCGGTCCCGTCGTCAGGAACAGTGAAGCTGGAAGTGCCAAGTCGCGCAGCACGGGTGCCGCACACGTGAGAAGGTTTCGCGTTCCGTCATCGAAAGTCAGCACCGCTGCGTGGTCGGGCAACGTGCCGGCGCTGAGCCGCTCGAGGGCCTCTTCGAGTGGCAACACCTGAAAACGTCGACGTACATACTTCAGTTGGCGTCTAAAAGTCGCGGCATCCAAGACATGCCAGCAAGGCGGCGACAGTGTCTCCTCCTCGACACCGTGGAACATGAGGATGGTTAGCCGCCCGCGAGTTCCTCGCCGGGTCCTTTCGGGGAACCCCAGTACACACATCAACCGAGCGGCGAATTCGCGCTTGGCCACGCTCGCGTGTTGGCTGCGTGTCGTGTTCGTTGTCGAGTGCGCGGGAGTAAACGAGCGGAGCGCCGACGTTGCGTCAGCCTGACTCCCCATACGAAGACTTTATGTGATCATGCGCGAGCTCTGTGCGCCTCTGCGGAACGCGGACGGCTGCGTCGGCACGGCGGTGTGCGACCAATACTTCACCGAGTCAACTTTTCACGGCTCGCGCACAGATCTCGACTGCAAACCGATGGTCGTGGTAATCAAGCTCTCGGCGGGTGAATTCGTGAGCTGACATTCCGCGAATCTCGCCTGCGGCCGTAAGGGAATTGCCGTAAGCCCGCATCTCGATATTGACCGATTCGAAATTGCGTTCCATCACGGCCTGGAGGCCGAGCCTGGTAAAGCGCCAGTATTCACCCCATGCAGGATCACACATACTCACATGAGGCACTGCGACCAATAGGACCCCTCCTGTTTTGAGAATGCGGTGCATACCGTCGGCTGCGGCGTCGAAATCCTTGACCAGGTGAAGCACATGCGTACATATGATGCAGTCGAAAACACTGTCAGGAATGTCGTTCGCCTTGGTGAGGTCGGCTTGAATCGTTGTCCCAGGAATTCCGTCTTCGACGTTCAGCACATCGATCTTGTCGATACTCGTCGGAAGCCCGTAACGACGGGCATATTCGCCTGAATGGAACTCTAGAATCCGGCCACGGATATCCCCGCCGAATTCAGAGAGGAATTTGGTTTCCAGATAGTAGCGGGCGATCTCAAGCCCGCGATCGTTCCCCCATTGGTAGCTCAAAGGGCGTATGCCGACTCCGAGTCGGGCTCGCGCATACGGCGGACTGAAAGACCGCCATATCCTGCGAATCCGCCTCTCCGCGAATCCCAGCAAGGTTTGCGGGTGGGCTTTAGTCAATTCAATCCCTTCCCGCTTAGGAAATTCTTGAGCGGACGGCATCGTCCGCTCGTACCTTATTCGCCGAGACCGCGTCGGACGATGGCTCGGAGCTGGCCGTTTCACTCCGCGCAGTTGAATCCAAGTTGCCACCGGGCAAACTAGGTGCAGAGCACCAAACCCTACCCATATCGAGCAGAGCGGCGCCGGCTTTCATCGAGGATCGGCGTCCGGTTCGCGCGCATCGGCCGCCGGTCCCGTACGGCCCAGGATCGCAGCCGAGGCCCGCCCGGGAGCTCGGGATCGGAATTTTTCATACCGCGCGATGCGGGCGGAATTGCGGCGGGTGGGTACTGAGCTCGGCCTTCCGTCACGAACGAGGAATCCATGTGCCACCCACATCTGGCGGTGTATAGGGGAGTTCGGCAAGCTACGCGACCAGGTGATCCGAATGAAGGTTCATTCGTCAAAACGCCGCTGTCGACCACTTGTTTAGGAGTATTTTGGCTCCTAGCGCCGCGCACGAGCGGCCAACATCTTAAAACGGGCAAACGTCACTGACACTCGGTCTAGCGTCTGCCGATCTGGGCTCGTCGCTTTGCGGCAGGCCACCCGTAATTTGCCGGAGACGAAGTGCGGGTCGAATGAGGCGACCCGGGGCAGGAGCGCCGCGTTGTGCGAGTTTCGGTTCTTTCGACGCGGGAAGCGGTAAACGAAATATGCTCAAAATAAGCTTAGTTAGGCTAGTGGGCGAGGAACACACTTGGGCGGAGCCCGACGCCGATGCCGGCTTGCCGCCGCAGAATTACCGTCCTCCCGCACACCTCGTCGAGCTGGATGCAGGGCCATCAGCTGACCGCGACGTGCCGAACGGGATGCCAACACCGGGTCGGATTTCCCGACATCTTGGTGTGGCCACCTACGTAGTCGAGCTCGGGATCGCCGCTGCTGCCCTCCACTTTGTCGACGCGAGCTCACCTTGGTTGGGCATAGCGATCATCGCTGGTTGCCTCGGTGCCGCAGGGCTCTATCGACGCCGGCTCACGTTGTCGGTGTTTGAGGTCGCTCCCAGGCTGATGGCGGCCGCCACGATCGGTGCCACGGCCGCGGTCGTCGTTGGCGCACCCGATGGGGTCGAATTCACGGCGCTTCTCACCGTGGTCGGACTAGTTTGCGGCGCATTATTCGTGGGGCGGTTCGTCGCCTACTCGACTCAGTGGCTACTTCGCCGCCACGGAGTCTTGCGCCGGAAAACCATCGTGCTAGGAGCAGGACCGGTGGGCGGCTTCGACTTGGCCAAACGGATGCACCAACATCCACAATATGGCCTCGAGCCCGTCGCCATTCTCGATGTCGACACCCCGCCGCGCCTTACCCCTGACGCGATTCCCGTTCGATCTCTCGACGATGCGCTGACTGACACGCTCGGCACCGAGGGAATCGACGCGCTGGTACTCGCTTTTCCGAAAATGAACGACGCCGAGCTGGCGAAACTTGTTCATGACTGTGGCCAACGAGGCTGCGAAATATGGATGGTTTCCCGCTTATGGGACACGTGCCCGATTACCGGGCGCATGGACCATATCGGGCCCATCCCCCTCCAGCGGCTCGATCACCATCTGCAGAGAAGCATCAAATGGCGGTTCAAGTTGCTTGTCGAACGGTGTCTTGCCGCCGCCGCCCTCATGATCGTGTCTCCCTTGCTCGGAGCGTTGGCCGCTATGGTGAAGATTTCCGACCCGACGGCACCTGTGTTGTTCCGCCAGAAACGAGTCGGACTGGATGGAACTGAGTTCGAGCTGCATAAGTTTCGCTCGATGAGCCCGGCGGATGAGGCTGAGTCACAAACTCATTGGTGTATCGATGGTGATCCCCGAGTTGGCGCACTCGGCCGTTTCCTGCGGGCCAGTTCACTCGACGAGTTGCCACAGCTATGGAACATCGTGCGCGGCGATATGGTGTTGATCGGGCCGCGGCCCGAGCGAAAGCACTTTGTTGCGATGTTCAGCGCGTCCGTTCACGGATATTCAGCTCGTCATCGTGTTCCCGGCGGCATGACTGGTTGGGCCGCGGTAAACGGGTTGACAGGGGACACCTCCATCGCTGAACGCGCAAACTACGACAACTTCTATATCGCTAACTGGAGCTTCTGGCTGGACGTCGCGATCGTCTTTCGCACCATATGGATACTGATACTGAAATTCTTTCAGGCCTGCAGCCCTGCTGCGCGCCGAGTATCGATCCGATCCGATGAGCCAAGTCAGGCGAAAATGCGGATGACGGTCGTCTCGGAACCGGCCGCACAACGCCGGGTTCAGCCTTCGACTTTTACACCGATGCATCCTGTGTAGTCGATTCGATTGAGCAGCAGCTTCAATCGCCGAGTCTTCACATATTCATCTACGGCTTTCCGTGCGCCGGCCCAATGGCCGTAATCGTCGATGATGAGCACACCGCCAACATTGAGGCGGGGATACAGGTGCTCGAGTTCGTGGCGCGTCGACTCATACCAGTCTGTATCCAGTCGCAGCAGTGCAATGCTTTCCGGCGCGTGTTGGGGGAGGGTTTCTTCGACTGGTCCTTTGATGAAACGGACCAGGTCGCGTGGATAACCGGTCTTCTCAATGTTCGCCGCCACTTCCTGCAACGGACTTCGCGCGAGAACCGAACTGTCGGGCCCGGCGGATGCCAACAGGTCACTGGCATACGCGCCGCGAAAATCGCGATCCACCTCGCCGGGTGCCGACATGCCGTCGAACGTGTCGAAGAGGTTCAGTCTGCGGTCGGTTGTCCCCATAGCGCGCAACGTCAGTGCGGCCGCCATCATGCTTCCGCCCTTCCAGACGCCACATTCCACGATTTCACCAGGTATTTCACTTGTGACGACGTATTCGACGGCGTGGCATAAGGCGAATATCCGTTCTTCGCTGGTCATCGTGTACTCCGCGACGGTCTCCCAAGTCGTGGAGGTTGCCTGCAACATCGGATCTTTGGCGACGGAGGGGGGCAGCCGAACGACGTCATAGCCCGCTCGACGGATGGAGGAACGTACCAATCGTTTCACATTGCCGAGCACAATCTGATTAGAAAGAATGGTCTGCTGATTTTGCAACTGCGTGGTGCCGTGCTCCTCATCGCCTCCACCCGTCCGGAATGTCGAGTTTCCGCAAAACTCTGGCCGGCGCACCGGCAGCAAGGACC
>LZSH01000056.1 GCA_001665255.1 Mycobacteriaceae bacterium 1482268.1
CAGCGGCGGCGTGGCGTTCGACCCGGAGAAGGCCAAGCAGGAACTCGATGCGCTCGGATGGCGGATGAACGGCCCGTTCCGCGAGAAGGATGGTCGCCAGTTGGTGATCCGCGATGTCCTTTTCGACGCGGAGACCACCAAACAGGTTGCCCAGATCGCTCAAAACAGTCTCGCCCAGATCGGCGTCAAGCTCGAACTCGACACCAAGGGCGGAACCGGCTTCTTCACCAACTACATCATTCCGGGTGATTTCGATATCGCTCAGTTCACGTGGGTCGGCGACGCGTTCTCGCTGTGCTGCCTCAACCAGATCTATACGACCAACGCGGAGAGCAACTTCGGCAAGATCAGCAGCCCGCAGATTGACGCCAAAGCCGAGCAGACATTCAACGAGCTCGATCCGGCGAAGGCACGGGCACTGGCCAACGAGCTCGACAAGATGATCTTCGACATCGGGTTCAGCCTCCCGTTGTTCCAGTCGCCGGGTAACGTCGCGGTACGCAGCAGCCTTGCGAACTTCGGTCCGGCAGGCATCGGAGACCTCGACTACACCAAGATCGGTTTTACAAAGTAGTCGCCGACCCTTGGCTGTCCCTGTGGCGGGCGCGTTGCACCCACGGGTCGGCAAGCATCGAGGTCACGAGGTCAACGATCTCGGCATCGGGACTGCGATAACGGCCTTCCAGCGGCCGGACGACGGTTTCGATCCGCTGTAGGAAGGCGCAGAACGCCTCCTCTGCGGCCTCCGCGTAGTCCGCGGCGGCGCCACCAGTCGGCGTGGGACTTCCTGTGGCGCTGCGTGATTCGTCAGTCAAGTGCCTGGCGTGGTCTTCAACCGCCCGCACCAGGGTCTCCATGAGGTCGATGTCGAGCGCGATGTCAGGGTCACCGTCGCCGGCCATCCCGACCTCGAGCACGTAATCGATCTGGTGTAGTGCGTTGAGCGCGTTCTCGATAGGCGCAGTCTCCGAGCGGAACTCGAAGGGTGGAATCGGCATCGACAGAGTGCGTGCCGCCTTGGCCTGCGCCTGCCGAACCACCTCGTCGGCGGCCGCGTAGGCGCGCGCGATCTCGGCCTCCGCGGTCTCCCGCGCGGCCTGCGCCTCGCCGGCTGCCCAGCCCCGGGACGCGGCAACCTCGGCCTCGGCGTCGGCTCGGACGCGTTCGAGTTCACCTCGCAGCTGCTGGGCCGCCTTCTCGGCGGCCTCGCTTGCGGCCGCGCGCTCAGCGGTTCGCTGATCCGCCCGCGCCTCCGCCGCGGCCGCCCGCTCGCGGGCCGCCGCCACCTCGGCTTCCGCATCAGCTCGGACCTTCTCGAGTTCGGCGCGCCACTGTTGCAACGCCTTCTCGGCCGCCTCGGTCGCCGTCTTGCGCTCCGCGGCCCGCTGCTCGGCGCGCGCCTCAGCCGCCTTGGCGCGCTCGAGGGCCGTCGCGATCTCGGCTTCGGCATCGGAGCGGACCCGCTCGAGCTCGGCGCGCACCTCCTGCAGACCGCGTTCGTGGTCCTCGGCTGCGGCCGCCCGTTCAGCCGTTCGTTCGGTGTCCCGTTGTGCAGACTGCTGCTGCGCCGCGCGCGCCTGGCTCCACGCAGCCGCGGCTGTACGGGCAGATTCCTCGGCTTCGGCTCGTGCGGCGGCAGTGGCCGCCTCGGCGTCCAGCTTGGCCTGAAATACATCACGGGCGCGGGCTTCCGCCACTCGGCGTGCGTGATCAGCCTCGACGAGTCGCATCAGTGGCGAAAGCCGTTGTGGGGCAGCGCCGTTTCGGACACGGCGCTCAGCGAGCTGCTGTTCCGTCATCGCCGCAACGGCGACCAGTTCGGCGGGCGG
>LZSH01000057.1 GCA_001665255.1 Mycobacteriaceae bacterium 1482268.1
CCTTGCTGTTGTTCAACGTGGTGGCGTTCGGGTTCGTGGAGATCCCGCTGATCTCCTATCTGGTGGCCCCCGACCGCACCCGTGCACTGCTCTCAGCGTTGCAGGATTGGATGCGCGCGCAGCGCCGCCGCGCGCTTGCGCTGGTGCTGACCGCGGTCGGGGGCCACCAGATAGGAGATCAGCGGGATCTCCACGAACCCGAACGCCACCACGTTGAACAACAGCAAGGCGCCGACTTGGACCGAGGGGGCGGCGCGCGAGGCGACGATGAGCGCCAGCACGGCGAGATAGTCGACAGACGGCAGCGCGATGCCGAGGCCCGCGACGCCCGCGGTCCACAGCGAACGGCCGTTGAGAAGTTGGCGGGCCCGCGTCGCGAGCGGTTCGAATCGGCCTGACGCGAAACCCGCCGATGCCTCGCCCCGCTTACGAAGCACGCCCGTCGCCACCACCACGGCGTTGAGCAGCAGTACCGCACCGACGACGATCTGCACCGTGGGCAGCGTGAAATGTGCTGACCCCGCGGCGGGCCGCAGAATGAACAGTGCGATCAGGCCCACGGTGATACCCATCGTGAACCCGCCGGCCAAGAACGCGAGCAGTTGCAACGGCGGCCGGGGCCGGTTGATCATCAGGGCCGCCATACCAATCCGGAACGGCTCCAGGCTGACGGCAACGGCCATCGCCAGCAGCGTGATCCACATATCGAGCGTCAGGCTACCGCCCGCCTCGTCTTCGCCGCGATGGTGTACACCGCGCCCTGGCGCGGAACTCGACGATGGCGGCGTCCGACGTGCGCGTGGGAGGATGGGTGAGATATGAGTTCCACCGACTTGAGCCCCTCCGCGCTGCGCGAGGCATTCGGGCACTTCCCTTCCGGTGTCATCGCGATCGCGGCAGAGGTGGACGGTGTGCGGGCCGGTCTGGCCGCCAGCACGTTCGTGCCCGTGTCACTGGATCCGCCGCTGGTGTCGTTCTGCGTCCAGAACACCTCGGAGACCTGGCCCAAGCTCAAGGACCGGCCGCGGCTGGGCATCAGCGTGCTCGGCGAAGCGCACGATGAGGCCGCCCGCACGCTCGCGGCGAAGACCGGAGACCGGTTCGCGGGTTTGTCCACGGTGTCGACAGACAGCGGCGCGGTGTTCATCGAGGGCACCAGCGTGTGGGTGGAGAGCGCCATCGAGCAATTGGTCCCCGCGGGCGATCACACGATCGTGATCCTGCGGGTCGCTGACATCACGGTGCACTCGGCGGTGCCACCGATCGTCTTCCACCGCAGCGCGTTTCGCCGGTTAGGCGCTTAGGGTCGCTCGCCGAGTTCTTGGCGGTAACCGTCAATGCGCTGTTCGATCTCGGCAGCGTCATCCGGCCTGCCCTCCTTGCGGGCAAGGTCTGCGCGCGCCGAAAGCTCACGAATTGCGGTGCGAATGTCGTTGACGCTGTGAGCCTGTGACATAGCGATGCTGCCTTCCGTCATGAATTGGCCGCTGACGGAAAGGCTACCCGGGAAGCCGCGCGGCTTAACCCCTTCTAAAGAGCTTGTTGCCCAGCCACACCACCGGGTCGTACTTGCGGTCGGCGGCGCGCTCTTTCATCGGGATCAACGCGTTGTCGGTGATCTTGATATGTTCGGGGCACACCTCGGTGCAGCACTTGGTGATGTTGCAGAAGCCGAGGCCGTTGTCATCCTGCGCCTGCTCGGGGCGCCGCTCCAGCACGTCGAGCGGGTGCATGTCGAGCTCGGCCTGCCGCATCAGGTACCGCGGCCCGGAAAACGCCTGCTTGTTCTCCTCATGGTCACGCACCACGTGGCAGGTGTTCTGGCACAGGAAGCACTCGATGCACTTGCGGAACTCCTGGCTGCGGTTCACGTCCTCCTGCGCCATCCGGTACTCGCCGGGCTGCAGATCCTTCGGCGGCGTGAATGACGGGATCTCCCTGGCCTTCTCGTAGTTGAACGAGACGTCGGTGACGAGGTCGCGGATGATCGGGAAGGTCCGCAGCGGCGTCACAGTGACGGTTTCGTCCTGTCCGAAGGTCGACATCCGGGTCATGCACATCAGCCGCGGCCGGCCGTTGATCTCCGCCGAGCACGACCCGCACTTACCCGCCTTGCAGTTCCACCGCACGGCCAGATCCGGCGTCTGGGTCTGCTGCAGGCGGTGGATGATGTCGAGCACCACCTCGCCCTCGTTCACCTCGACCGAGTAGTCCTCCAGCGCGCCGCCCTCGTCGTCGCCGCGCCACACACGCATGCTCGCCTGGTAGGCCATTATTTGCTCCGTTCTGGATGCTGGGCCAGCTCGCCGTCGGTGAAGTACTTCTCGAGTTCGGACAGCTCGAAGAGGTCGAGCAGGTCCTGGCGTACCGGAATCTGGTCCTGCTTGGTGACGCCGACCTCGGGAACCAGGGTGTCCGGATCGCCCTCGGTCCGGCACACCAGCAGCGTCTTGCGCCAGTCGGATTCCATCGAGGGGTGGTCGTCGCGGGTGTGACCGCCGCGGCTCTCGGTCCGCGTCAGCGCGGCCTTGGCGATGCACTCGCTGACCAGCATCATGTTGCGCAGGTCGATCGCGAGATGCCACCCGGGGTTGAACGCCCGGTCGCCGTCGATCCGGACCCGCTTGTACCGCTCGCGCAGCTCGGCCAGCTTGTCGAGCGCCTCGGTGATCTCCTCTTCCTTGCGGATGATGCCGACGAGGCTGTTCATCGTGTCCTGAAGGTCGAGTTGCAGCGTGTACGGGTTCTCTGGAGCCTCCCCGTTCGTCGCTGTCTCGAACGGCAGCACAGCCCGCTTGACGGCGTCGTCGACGGCCTGCTCGGTCACCGTGGGACGGTTCGACAGCGCGCGCACGTAGTCGGCGGCACCGAGTCCGGCGCGTCGTCCGAACACCAGAAGGTCGGACAGCGAGTTGCCGCCGAGCCGGTTGGAGCCGTGCATGCCGCCGGCGCACTCACCGGCGGCGAACAGGCCGGGGGTTTTGGCCGCAGCCGTGTCGGGATCCACCTCGACGCCGCCCATCACGTAGTGGCAGGTGGGTCCGACCTCCATCGGCTCCTTGGTGATGTCCACCTCGGCCAGCTCCATGAACTGGTGATACATCGACGGCAGCCGCCGCTTGATCTCCTCTGCGGGCAGCCGCGACG
>LZSH01000058.1 GCA_001665255.1 Mycobacteriaceae bacterium 1482268.1
CCAGCAGACGGTCGCCACGGCCAACGACCTACGCGACAAAATCGCCGACTTCGACGACCAGTTCCGGCCGCTGCGCAACTACTTCTATTGGGAGCCACACTGTTTCGACATCCCCATGTGCGCTGCGCTGCGGTCGCTGTTCGACGCACTCGACGGCGTCGACGAACTGACTGAGCAACTGGGGAACGTCTCTGGCAGCATCACCAAGCTGGATGCGTTGCAGCCCAAGCTACTTGCGCTGATTCCGCCGCAGATTACAAGTCAGCAGACCAACCGCGACCTGACGATGACCAACTACGCCACCACGTCGGGTCTCAACGACCAATCAGCGGCGGCGTTGCAGAACTCGACCGCGCTGGGTCAGGCCTACGACGCGTCGAAAACCGATGACTCGTTCTATCTACCGCCCGAGGCGTTCACCAACCCGGAGTTCCAGCGCGGGCTCAAGCTGTTCCTGTCGCCGGACGGTAAAGCCGCCCGCATGATCATCACCCATGATGGCGATCCCGCTACGCCCGAGGGCATTTCGCACATCGAGGCCATCAGACATGCCGCCCAGGAGGCCGTCAAAGGGACGCCGTTGGGCGGGTCCAAAATCTACATCGCGGGCACCGCTGCCACGTACAAGGACATTCAGGACGGGGCCAAATACGATCTGCTCATCGCCGCGATCGCGGCGCTCAGCCTGATTCTGCTCGTGATGATGTTCATCACGCGAAGCATCGTGGCCGCCTTTGTCATCGTGGGCACCGTCGCGCTGTCGCTGGGTGCCTCGTTCGGGCTGTCCGTACTGATCTGGCAAGACCTCTTCGGTATCGAGCTGTACTGGATCGTGTTGGCGCTGGCGGTCATCCTGCTGCTGGCGGTGGGGTCGGACTACAACCTGCTGCTGATATCCCGCTTCAAGGAGGAGATCGACGCCGGGTTGAACACCGGCATCATTCGGGCGATGGCCGGCTCGGGCGCGGTGGTGACGGCCGCGGGTCTGGTCTTCGCCGCGACGATGGCGTCGTTCCTGTTCGCCGATTTGCGGATTCTCGGTCAGATCGGAACGACGATTGCCCTCGGCCTGCTGTTCGACACGCTGATCGTGCGGTCGTTCATGACGCCATCCATCGCGGCGCTGCTGGGCCGCTGGTTCTGGTGGCCGCTGCGGGTGCGTCAACGCCCCGTCCCCCAGTCGTTCGCCGCGAGCGATCGGAAGGACCGGCAACTGGCCCTGTGGGACGACTAAGCCCTGGTGAGCTCCGCGGACGGCAGTCGCCCTTTCAGCCCTGCGACCCTTCTCAGCTGAGCGACGATGTTCATGGAGGTCAGCATGGGGATGCCGCCGATGAACGTGCGGAACGAGGGATGGCCGCCGTGGATGTGCAGCATGAACAGGCAGCCGACCACATAGAAGAAACCCATGGTGAACAGGGCGGCGGGTATCGCGTAGGCGAGCGGTGATCGGGCATCGGTGATCAGCTCGGTCGCGTAGTCGATTTCTTCCTGCGACATCGGCTGCCGCTTGCGGAGTTTGGCGAGCACCTCTTTATGGGCGCCGACCTTCTCACCTAGTGGATGGGCGCGCCGCCTCTCCAGCCTGCTGATGTAGACGAATACGCAAGTGGCGAAGACGATTTCCAGTACAGCAGCGAGCACTGTGAGATCACCCCATGGACCCAGATTCACCCTGTAAACGCTACCTGATCTAACTAATTTCGCAGGTGCCGACCGCACGCTGCGTGGTTACAAGGTGGGCAGCGTAATGGCTGGCAACGTCGGCAGGGTGGGCAACGTCGGGAGAGTCGGCAGAGTCGGCGCGGTCGGCAGGGTCGGCGCGGTCGGCAGGGTGGGTGCCGTCGGCAGGGAAACCGTCGGCAAGGTCGGCAACGTGACGTTGACCGGGGGTACGTTCACCCCGGCCGGAAGCCCTGGGCCGTACCACACTGTGCCGATGGCGTTGTCTGGGTAATACCACCCCGGCCCGTACCAGAAAACTTCTCCGTCTTGGGCATAGGGCGCTTGCGGCAACGGCGTGCCTGGTCTGACTGGCGATGCGGTGGCAATCGCGGCACCACCCACGCCTAGTGCTAGAACGCCGATGCCCAACGCACCCGCGATACCAGCCCCAACGACAGTCGTCTTCACTTTCACGGCTGCACCCCCGTGCTACCAACCACCGAACCGAGCCCGTCACTGGCGCCCGATTCCATCGTGCTCCTGTCGAAGCTCAGTGAAAAGAGGTTTTGGCCAACTGACCCGCAAAGAGCGGGACCGCACTTTACGATCGGCAAGTGCCTTCCTGTACGATCGGCAAGTATGAAGACTGTGGCGGTCCAGGCGCCGGGCGTTGCGGACACCCGGCAGCGCTTGATCGACGTCGCCGTCGACCTGTTCACCCGGCACAGCTTTGCCGGGACGTCGCTGCAGATGATCGCCGACGAGATGGGCTTTACGAAGGCCGCCATCTACTACCACTTCCGCACGCGTGAGGAACTGCTCGCCGCCGTCGTCGAGCCCATGCGTGAGCACCTGAGCGATATCGTCGCCGCCGCCGAAGCGCAGCGCAGCGCCACTGCCCGCGCCGACCACATGCTGCACGGCTACGCCCGATTGGCGGTGGCGAACCGCGCGTTGGTTTCGGTGCTCGCCTGCGACCCGAGCGTGATTTCGCTGCTCCGCGACCAACCGCATTGGGCCGAGCTGATCAACCGTCAACTCGAACTGCTCGCCGGCGGCCAGGATCCCGCCGGACTGATCAGAGCCACCGTGGCGCTCGCGGGAATCTCGAGCGCCGTCGGACCGGCATGGATCACCCGCACGCGAGGAGGAGCGATGGTCCCCGTCGACGACGACGACCTGCTGGCGCTTCTCGTGGAAACAGGACGGCGCACCCTTGGGCTGCGCAGGAAAGGAAACGGGTCATGAAGACTGCCGTGGTCACCGGTGGAGCGTCGGGCATCGGCCGCGCCATCGCGCAGCGACTGGAAGCCGACGGTCACCACGTCGCCACCATCGATCTGCAGCGCTCCGACGGGGACTTCGCCTACACCGCTGACGTCACCGACCGCGAACAGGTCGACGCAGCGCTCAACAAGATCCGCACGCAGCTCGGGCCGGTGTCAGTGCTGGTGAACGCCGCTGGGCTGGACGGTTTCTCACGCTTCGCCGACATCTCATTCGATGCCTGGCAGCGGGTCATCAACGTCAACCTCAACGGCGTCTTCCACTGCTGCCAGGCGGTTCTGCCCGACATGGTCGATGCGGGCTGGGGGCGGATCGTGAACATCAGCTCGTCGAGCACCCACTCCGGCGTGGCGGGGATGGCGCACTACGTCGCTGCCAAGTCGGCGGTCAACGGGCTGACGAAATCGCTTGCACTGGAATACGGTCCGATGGGTGTGACCGTCAACGCGGTGCCGCCGGGCTTCATCGACACCCCGATGTTGCGCAGTGCCGAGGAGCGCGGCTTCACCAACGTGGAGAAGGCGACCGCGATGACGCCGGTGCGCCGGATGGGCAGGCCCGAAGACATCGCCGCGGCATGCGCGTTCCTGGTATCGGAGGAGGCCGGCTACATCACCGGCCAGATCCTCGGCGTGAACGGCGGCCGCAACACCTAACCGCAGACCGCGCCGGTGGCAGCCGAACCGACGAGCTTGGTGTACTTCGCCAGCACGCCGGTGGTGTAGGTCGGAGGTAGCGGCTCGAAATCCGCCTTGCGCGACTCGAATTCGGCTGGATCGACCAGCACGTCGAGCGTGCCCTTGGCGACGTCGAGGCGGATGCGGTCACCGTCTCGCACGAACGCGATCGGCCCGCCGTCGACCGCCTCGGGTGCGACGTGCCCCACGCACAGGCCCGTGGTGCCGCCGGAAAACCGCCCGTCGGTCATCAGCAGCACGTCCTTGCCGAGCCCGGCACCCTTGATGGCACCGGTGATCGCGAGCATCTCCCGCATGCCGGGGCCGCCCTTGGGTCCCTCGTAGCGGATGACGACGACGTCGCCGTTGGTGATCGTGCCGTCCTCGAGTGCATCGAGCGCGGCCCGCTCACGCTCGAAAACCCTTGCGGTGCCTTCGAACACATCGGAGTCGAAGCCCGCAGACTTCACTACCGCGCCCTCCGGCGCCAGCGACCCGTGCAGAATCGTGATGCCGCCGGTCGGGTGGATCGGGTTGGACAGCGCGCGCAGCACCTTGCCGTCGGGGTCGGGCGGCGCGATGTGGGCAAGGTTCGCAGCCATCGTCTCGCCGGTCACCGTGAGGCAATCACCGTGCAGCAGACCGGCATCCAGCAGGGCCTTCATCACCACCGGGACGCCGCCGATGCGGTCGACGTCGAACATCACATGCTTGCCGAACGGTTTCACGTCGGCCAGGTGCGGAACCTTCTGACCGACGCGGGTGAAGTCCTCGAGCGACAGCTTGACGTTGGCCTCGTTGGCGATCGCGAGCAGATGCAGCACCGCGTTGGTGGAACCGCCGAACGCCATCACCACCGCGATCGCATTCTCGAAAGCCTCCTTGGTGAGGATGTCCCGGGCGGTGATGCCGCGCCGCAACAGCTCGACGACGGCCTGGCCGCTGCGGCGGGCGAACCCGTCGCGCCGTCGGTCGGTCGCGGGCGGCGCCGCGCTGCCGGGCAGCGACATACCCAGCGCCTCGGCCGCCGAAGCCATCGTGTTAGCGGTGTACATGCCACCGCAGGCGCCCTCGCCGGGGCAGATCGCGCGTTCGATCGCGTCGACGTCCTCGCGCGGCATCAGGCCGCGGGCGCACGCGCCTACCGCCTCGAACGCGTCGATGATCGTCACGTCGCGCTCGGTGCCGTCCGACAGCTTGGCCTTGCCGGGCAGGATCGAGCCGGCGTAGAGGAACACGCTGGCGAGGTCGAGCCGCGCGGCGGCCATCAGCATGCCTGGCAGCGACTTGTCGCAGCCCGCCAGCAGCACCGAGCCGTCGAGTCGCTCGGCCTGCATGACGGTCTCGACGCTGTCGGCGATCACCTCGCGCGACACCAGCGAGAAGTGCATGCCTTCGTGGCCCATCGAAATGCCGTCGGACACCGAGATGGTGCCGAACTCCATCGGGAAACCGCCCGCCGCGTGCACGCCGTCCTTGACGGCCTTGGCCAGCCGGTCGAGCGACAGGTTGCACGGAGTGATCTCGTTCCACGACGACCCGACGCCGATCTGCGGCTTGGCGAAGTCGTCGTCCTCCATGCCTACCGCCCGGAGCATTCCGCGGGCGGCGGCCTTCTCGAGGCCGTCGGTGACGTCGCGGCTTCGAGGCTTGATGTCGGGCTCCGCCCGACGGTGGGCTTCGGTGTCGATGGAGCTGGAGTCTGAGGGCATGGCGTCGATTATGCGCCTGGCGTTTCACCCGACCAAACCAATATGCATACCCCCGCGGGGTACCGTACGCTGGAGCTATGACTTCCTCCCACGGGTATGCGTCCAACAAGGACAACTACGCCAAGCGGCTGCGTCGCATCGAGGGTCAGGTCCGCGGGATCGCGAAGATGATCGACGATGACAAGTACTGCATCGATGTCCTCACCCAGATCAGCGCCGTGAACAGCGCGCTGCAGTCGGTGGCGCTGAACCTGCTAGACGAACACCTCGGCCACTGCGTGACCCAGGCCGTCGCCGAGGGCGGCGATGAAGCCGAGGCGAAGCTGGCCGAGGCCTCGGCTGCGATCGCGCGGCTCGTTCGCTCCTAGAAGATCCGACGCCGGTCAGCGCAGGAACACGGTGTCGACGAGAACGAAAGCCGCGACGGCGAAAACGAGGTAAGCGAACCAGCGCTGCAATCGTGCGGTGTTCACCTTGGCGCCGAAAAGCCCTGCCACCAATGACGCCCCCATCGCGGCGACGACGAATGAGGACGTGATCGACCAGTCGATGCTGATCGTATGAAGGTGCGCGATGACACCCGCGACGGAGTTCACGGTGACGATCAGCAGCGAAGTGCCGATCGCCGTGGACATTTCGACACCGAGCACAACCACGAGCGCCGGGATGATGAGGAATCCGCCGCCGACACCGAACAGACCGGTGAGAAGGCCGACGAGTAGGCCGGCGCCGATCGATCGTGGCGCGCACCGGCGCCAGTTGACCTGTCCGGTCCGAACCTCGCAGGCGGTACCGGTGTTGCCCTGGTCGGCCAGCATGCGGATGCCTGCAACCACCATCACCAGCGCGAAGCCGATCAGCAGTGCTGATTCGGGCAGATGCCTACCGATGGCGCTGCCGAGGATTGTCGCCGGAATGCCCGCTGCCGCAAAGATGCCGGCCAGTCGCCACTGCACTTGTCCTGCTTTGACTTTCGGCAGCACCCCGACGGCTGACGCCGTGGCGACGACGATCAGCGAGATCGGAATGGCCTGTTCGACATCCAGGCCGATGCCGTAGACCAGTGCCGGCACGGCGAGGATCGAACCGCCACCGCCCATCAGTCCCAGGAGTACGCCAATGAGTCCACCCAGGACCAGGCCCAGAGCTAACGCCATGCGGCTACCTCAGAGGGCGGCGTGGGATTCGGACCAGGCGAGGTAACCTCCGAGCAGGTCGGACACCTGCTGGAAGCCCTTGGCGCGCAACAACGATGCCGCAACGCTGGACCGCCACCCGCCCGCGCAGTGCAGGACGATCGGCTTATCGGCAGGCACCTCGTCGAAGCGCAACCGCAGCTGCGCGAGCGGGATATGCGTAGAGCCGGGGATAACACCGTTCTCGCGCTCACCCGGGTTGCGGATATCAATCAGGG
>LZSH01000059.1 GCA_001665255.1 Mycobacteriaceae bacterium 1482268.1
CAATCGGTTTCGACGATGGCTTGTTCGGGACAGTTGACGATGGCCTCTTTGGCGGAATCCTCGAGGCCCGCGGGCACTTCTTCGGGGTCGGCGACGGCATACCCGTCGTCGGTCATGCTGAACACCTCGGGGCAAAGCGTCAGACACATGCCGTGCCCGCGGCACCGGTCCTCGTCGACGGTGACCTTCATGAGTGGCCTTCCGCCAGGTCGAATTCGAGGTGCAGTTCGGTCAGGCCGCGCAGGATGTACGTCGGAATGTATTGGTAGCGGCGGCTTCCCGCCGGGCCATGGTGCGCCTCGCTGATACGGATATCGGTCGTTCGGTCCAGCAGCCTTTCCAGGCCGACGCGCGTTTCCGCTCGGGCCAACGGCGCGCCCGGGCAACTGTGGATGCCGCGGCCGAAGGCCAGGTGCTGGCGCGCGTTCTTGCGCTCGGGGTCGAAGGTGTCGGGGTCGGTAAACCGGCGTGGGTCGCGGTTGGCCGCCCCGTTGATCACCATCACCGTGCAGCCGGCGGCGAGGGCCTCATCTCCGACGGTCGTCGGCACGCGGGACAGTCGAAAGTCGCCCTTGACCGGGCTTTCGATGCGCAGGCACTCCTCGATGAAGTTCGGCAGCAGGCTGCGGTCGCTACGCAGTTTCTGCTGGATGTCGGGCCGGTCGCCCAACACCTTCAAAGCGGTACCGAGCAACCGAACGGTGGTCTCCTGGCCGGCGGAGAAGACATTGGTGGCCACCCGCACGACGTCAGCAACCTCGGGCATGGTGCCGTCCGGGAACGTCGCGGTCGCCAGCCCGGTCAGCACATCGTCGCGCGGCTCGGCCCGACGGTCCTCGACATACGTCGCGAAGATCTCGTACAGGTACTCCAGTGGCGTCTTGGCCAAGGTCTTGTCAGCGTTGCCCAGGCCGCTGCCATGGGTGCCGCGCGCAAGCCGTTCGAGAAGCTCAGGGCGGTCGCTCTCGGGCACGCCGAGCAGATCGGCGATGACGCGAAGGGTGAACGGCCCGGCGAAGCCCGTGATGAACTCGCCCTCACCCGGCGCCAGGAAGTCGTCGAGGATGTCGTCGGCGAGCTGCCACATTGCGTCCTCGTTCTCCTTGAGGCGCTTGGGTGTGATCAGGCGCATGAGCAGGGCACGGTGGTTGGTGTGCACGGGCGGGTCCAGCGTCGGCAGCTGGTCGCTGAACGGGATCTCGTCGCGGTGTTCCTTGATGATCTCGGTGACGTCATCGCCCTCGAGCGGTACAGGGAATCCCGGGAATGGCCCTGTCACCGAGATGCACGACGAGAACGTCTCGGCGTCGTTGTAGACGTCGACGGCTTCCTGCCAGCCCGTCACCATGGTGACGCCGTAGTGTTCCTCCCGGCTGACCGGACACTTGTTACGAAGCGCCTCATAGAACGGGTACGGGTCGTCGGTGAGACGGCCGTCCCGGAAGAAGTCGACCGCGGTCAGGTCCTCCGGCATTGCTACTCCATGATCTCGGATGAAGAGAATGTGATTCTCATCTGCGGGTATTAGATTTCCATAGTGCCCGGCCGCCGTCAACGAGGGGGTGGGCTACTGAATCGGCTCGTCGCCCAACACGGTCGTGCGCAGCATCTCGCGCGGTGAGTCAGGGTCGTAGGGCGCCGCGCGATGCAGCACCCCGCGGTTGTCCCAGATGACGGTGTCGCCAACCGACCAGCTGTGGCTGTACACCTTGTCGGCGGTGGTAGCCCTGTCGAGCAACGAAGCCAGCAGCGCCCGTCCCTCGTCGAGGCCCATGCCGACCACGTAGTCGGCCGACGCGCCGAGCACCAGCGACTTGCGCCCGCTGCGGTGCGTCCACACCAGCGGGTGCTCGTGGGTGGGCCGGGCCCGCCAACGCGCCAACTCCTCGGCGCTGGGATTCGGGGTGACGCGGCGTTGCGACGCCTCCAGTGAGTGCACGACACGCAGCGGGGCGAGTCGCGCCTTCTCGTCGTTGCTCAAAGACTCGTAGGCGCCGTAGGAACTCGCGAACTCCGTTTCCCCGCCCCGGTCGGCGACCTGGACTGCCGACAGCACCGTGGCCTTCTGCGGGTATTCGTCGTTGGTCGGCGTGCACCCGTCGATGTGCCAGTCGAACGTCGCACGCAGATACGCCGCCGACGAGTTCTTCGACTTGTCGAGGGTGACCGGGTAGATGCCCGCTATCGGATGGTGGCCGTCCGACGAATGGTCGATCTCCCCCAGTCGCCGGCAGAACTCGACCTGAGCCTGCGGTTCGAGTCGCAGCCCGGGGAACACCAGCACACCGTTGTCCTCCAGCGCATCGAGCACGGCGGTGCCGAGCGCATCGTCACCGGCCAGCGACGACGGGTCCAACCCGGTCACCTCCGCCCCGACCGACGCGGTGAGCTTGTTGATCGTCAGCAGACTCATGGTTCTCCCGTCATTCCAATGCTCTCCCCCTGCCCTTCGGGCGGGAGGTCCCCCCACGCGTGCGCGTCATGGCACCGGCGCGCTGACGCGATGCATTTCCGCGTCGGCGGAGTCGGCTGGCTTCTGCGTGCCGAAGATCTCGACGGCCATCGAGACCATGATCATCGAGTAGATGAGATGCAACAGGTTCAGCGCGTCGTCCGGCACATCGTCGAGCGGGAACTTGTCGCAATAATCGATGGCCTCCTCGAAGCGGGGCGAGAAGGCATCGTAGAACTCCCTGATCTCCTTCATCGGCGTCGACAGGCGCGCTTCCCACCGCTCGGGTTCTGTTGCCAGACACCACTTCTCAGCGAACGGCTCGAACTCGGCGAAAGCACTCGGCAGTCGGGGTGCAGACATGGTCACACCCCCACCGGTGCGCGCTCGGCCTTGCACTCCTCGACCCATTTGACGGCCTCGTGGTGCAGGTGACGCACGAGGATCTCCTGGTCGCTGAGTGGGAAGTCGTCGACGACGTCGTACTCCAGCGCCGCCTGTGTGCCGCCGAGCATGCCCGCATCCTGGAGCGCGAACTCCTTGAGGACCACCGAGGCAACCTCGTGTTCGATCCGCTCGCGCACGGTGCGCGCCGGGTGAAACGCGTTGTAGGCCTCGAACTTATGGGTGTTGTGCGACGTCGGCCAGTAGCGGTACAGCAGATACCAACCGTGGTAGATGAGGATCTCCAGGTTCGGGAAGATCTGGAAGTTTGTGATCCCCCACGGTTCGATTCCACCCGGATTCAGGCCGGCCGACTGGTGCGTTTCCGGGGTCCGCCACGGCCCGACGAGTCCGCTGCGCGTGATCCGTTCGACGGGATACATGTACTCGGGATCCAGTAGCCAGCGCCGGGTGCCCGCGGTGGATACCAGGCGGTGGGGGCCGTCGATCTGGAAGTGCCCGCACTCGAACGTCTGGTTGGGCTGGCGCACCGCGCTGGGTACCTGTTGGCTGTGCAGCGACGGCACGTGGTAGTACTCCTGGAACGCGTCGGCGAAGATCTTCCAGTTGCTGTTGTTCTGCGCCTCGAAGTCGTAGCGCTCCGTCATCAGCCCGAACGGATAGTCATCGAGCGCGGTGATCATGGGACCGAGGAATTCCCGCAGGCTCCACCGCGGTTCGGGATCGAAATTGATGAAGATGAAGCCGTTCCAGACATCGCAGTTGATCGGCTTGAGCCCGTACTTGTCGGTGTCGAGGTCGAAGAACTCCGCCTCCTGCTGGACGAACGTGAGGTCACCCTTGAGGTCGTAACGCCAGCCGTGGTACTTGCAGGTGAACTGCCGACAGGCGCCTTTGACCTCTTCGTTGGGATAGTCGTTCCAGACCAGCTTGTTTCCGCGGTGACGGCAGACGTTGTAGAAGGCGCGGATCTGCTGATCCTTGCCCTTCACCACGATCACCGATGTTCTGGCGGCGTCGATTTCCTTGGTGAGGTAGCTGCCGACACGCGGGAGTTCCTCCACACGAGCGACATTGAGCCACGCCCGTTTGAACACGGCCTCGCGCTCGAGTTCGTAGAACTCGGGGGATATGGAATCGCGGAACGAGATCGGCGCAGTACCCAGGTCTGGATAGTGCTCAGTCCAGCTGCCTTCCGCCGGCTTAGGCCACTTCCCCATGCGAACCTCCCTGTCGTGGTTGGTGTTCGAGACGCAGGCCGGTCATCACATCACCGATCCGCCGTTGACGCCCAGAACCTGACCGGTGATGAAACCGGCCTGCTCTGAGCACAAAAACCCCACCGCTGCCGCGATATCGTCGCCGGTTCCGAGATGGCCTACCGGCACGCTGGCTGCCATCTGCTCGTTGGGCGGCAGATGTCCGGCCGCCTGACCGGCGTGCTGCATCGGGGTCTCGATGGCCGACGGCGGGATGTTGTTCACCGTGATACCCACTGGACCGTATTCGCGGGCAAGCGATCTCGTCAGCGATAGCAGCGCGCCCTTGGACGCGGCATAGTGCGCCATCTGGGGTGAACCGCGCTGGGCGCTCGACGACGAGATCATCACGATGCGGCCCCATCCCGCGTCCAGCATGTCCGGAATCGCGACCTGACAGCAGTGGAAGGTGCCGGTGAGGTTCACGTCGATCAGTCGCTGCCAGGCCTCGACGCTCAGCTCGGTGAACGGTGCCCAGTCGACCAGGCCGGCGCTGGTGACCAGGATGTGCACGGGTCCCAACTCGCTGCGCACTTTGGCGAATGCTTCCTCGACTGCCGCGCGGTCGCTGACATCGACGGCCACACCCAGCGCCGTCACGCCGTCAGCGCGCAGTTCTTCAGAGACACGTTGGGCCGCTTCGCCGTTGAGGTCCAGCACGGCGACCTTGTGCCCTCGCCTGCCCAGCTCGTGGCAGGTCGATTCCCCCATTCCGGAAGCGCCGCCGGTCACCACGGCAACCCGCGTCACTGAAGCCTCTCCTTCACACCCATTACGAAACCGCCTCTACTCGTAGACCACGTGGACTGTTCGGCTCGTCGGCAGAGATTGACACGTCAGCACCCAGCCCTCGGCCACCTCGTCGTCGTCGAGCGCGTCGTTGTTCAGCATCCGCGCGCTGCCGGACTCGATGCGCGCCATACACGTTCCACACGACCCGGTCTCGCAGGACGACGGCGCCTTCAGGCCCGCCAGGCGGGCGGTCTGCAGCAGCGTGTTGCCGGCCCGGTAGGACGCTGTGACGGTCTTGCGGTCCAGTTCGATGACGACCTCTTCGGTCGTTCCTGAACTTTCTGCGGCGTCGGCCGGTACCGGCGCCACCTGGAAGCGCTCGAGATGCAGCCGTTCGCGGGCAACGCCCGACTCGAGCAAGGTCTCTTCAACAGTGTCCATGAAGGGGCCCGGGCCGCAGATGTAGTAGTCGGCTTCCCCGGTCGCGTCGATGAACGACTTGATCGCCGCGCGCTGCACGACGCCGGACTCGTCGTCGAAATGTTCGGATACGGCCAACCGGTCTGGATTGGCGTCGGCGAGCGTGCGCAGCGACTCCCCGAAGATCACCGAGTCACGGCTTCGGTTGGCATAGAACAACTTGATGCGTCGCTCGGTGCTCACCAAAGCGGAACCGATCAACGAGAACACGGGTGTGATCCCGCTGCCTCCGGCGAAGGCGACGATGTCACGGTTGGAGTCGCTCAGAACGAAGCGGCCCTCCGGTGGCGAAGCGTGAATCTCGAGGCCGGTCGCTGCCGTGTCGTTGAGCCAGTTCGAGACCAATCCGCCGGGGTCCCGCTTGACGGTGATCTGCAGATCGTCACCGTTGTGCGGACACGACGACATCGAGTAGCACCGCCGGTGATGGTCTCCCGCGACCTTTACCTCCAGCGTCAGGTATTGCCCTGCCTTGTAGCGGTACCGCTGTGAGCAGTCAGCCGGCACGTCGAGCACCAGCGACACTGCATCGCTGGTCTCGCGCACCACCCGCTTGATGCGCAGCGGCGCGAAATCGACGGCATTTTCGGACATCGCCACCCACAGTATCAAGTACTTGTGATTGGGTTCAAGTGATCCGCCCTCCTGCATCGTTCTGGGGGCGGCACAGCCCTCCTACCTCGGTAGGAGGGCAAAACAGTCCTGCGGCACGACGCACAGGCGGCAGAGGGCTTCCTACCGTCGAGTGATGACGCAGGAGGGGGCGCGCTGGGCACGATTCCTGAGCCGGCACGCGATCTGGGTCGTCGTCGGCTGGCTTGTCGTCGCCGGCGGCGCAAACGTGGCGGTTCCGCAACTCGAACAGGTCGTCGAAAAACATTCGCGCTCGTTCATGCCCGTCGACGCACCGAGCAATGTCGCGGCACGTCAAGCCGCCCTGCTGCTCAATGAGGTTCCCAGCAACAACCTCAACTACCTTGTGCTGGAGGGTGATCGGCCGCTCACACCGCAAGACCGCGAGTTCTACCAACGCTTCGTCCAGATCTTGCGAGCAGACTCGAAACACGTTCATTCGGTGACCGACCTGTGGTCGGACCCGGTGACCGAGTCAGCGGTACAGAGCCGCGATGGTCACGCCGTCACGGTCATGCTTCGGCTGTCCGGAATGCTGGGTACCTCGCAAGCCACCGATTCTGTTGACGCGGTGCGCGACGCCGTGTTGCAACTGCAGCCGCCCGACGGCTTGCACGTGTACCTGACCGGACCGGGTGCCACGATCTCCGACGAGTTCCGTGCGATCGATCGACAGATGCTCGGTATCACCGGCGCGACGGTCGCCTTGATTCTGTTGCTACTGCTGGTCGTCTACCGGTCAGCGGTGGGCGCATTGGTCCCGCTGATGTCGGTGGGACTCGCGCTTGCGGTGGCGCGTCCGGTCGTCGCGGCCCTCGGCCGCGCCGAATTGGTCGAGGTGTCGCTGTTCTCGGTCGCGCTGCTGGCCGCCATGATGCTGGGTGCGGGCACCGACTACGCGATCTTTCTGATCGGGCGCTATCACGAGGGTCGGCGCCGCGGCATTCCGTCAACCGAGTCGTTGGCTGTCGCCAGTCGCGGTGTCACTCCTGTGATCGTGGGCTCGGCGCTGACCATCGCCGCCGCATTGGCCTGTCTGAGCTTCGCCGATGTCGGTGCGTTTCGTAGCACCGGGATTCCTTGCGCCATCGGCATTCTCGTGGTCATGCTCGCATCGCTCACTCTCACTCCGGCCCTCATCGCGATCGCCGGGCGACGGGGCCGGCTTGAGCCGCGCAACCACGGCAGTGGACGTCGTTGGCGGCGCATCGGCGTCAGCGTCGCGCGGTGGCCCGCACCGATTCTGGTCGCCAGCATCGCGATCATCCTGATCGCAGCGCTGCCGCTGATCGGCATGCACATGGGCTGGAACGAACCCGCCGCTACGCCCGCCGACACCGAGTCCAACAGGGGTTATACGGCCGCTGGCCGTCACTTCCCGACCAATCATCTGCTGCCCGCGGTGGTCACGGTCGCCGCGGACGAGGACATCCGCACCCCGGCCGGCCTCATCGCCGTCGAGCGGATCACCCGACAGATCATGGCCGTGCCCGGTGTCCGCAAGGTGCAGTCCGCCAGCCGTCCGGCAGGCACGGTTCCCGACGCCGCCACTCTCAGCGGACAGGCAGGACTCATCGCCGACCAGGTCGACGAGATGGTCGACCAGGTGACCGCGCGGCTGGACGGGGTCGCCGTGCTGGACGGCGCGCTGGCATCGATGTCGACGGCTGTCGGCAAACTCTCGTCCGGACTGCAGGCCAGCGGCGCGGGCCTCACCCAAGTCAGCACAGCGGCGGACGACATGCGAGACGGGATGTCGGGCCTGCAGTCGAACATGACCACTGTCTCGGGTTACCTCGATCCGCTTCGCAACTTCGTGTCGTCGACTCCGGACTGCCCGGCCAATCCGATCTGCTCCGTGGTGTCCCGGGTCGTGCAGCCGGTCGACGATGTCGTGCTCAGCTCTGCCCAGCTCGTCGGTGGCGCCGACAAGCTCACCGCCGGGTCGGCCGGTGCCGCCGGCGCGTTGGTCAATCTGCCGGCGGCAGTGGACACAATGGCGAGTCAGTTACGCGCAGCGCGATCTGCCACAGCCGACCTCGTGTCGCTTGCAACCACTTTCGGACCACAACTGCACCAGCTGACCGGCTACTTGAAGGAACTCGACATACAGTTCCGCGGCAGCGCCGAGGGTGGCTTCTTCATGCCGCAGCGGGCGTTCGCCGATCCCGCGCTCAGCGGCGCGTTGGACCGCTTGATCGCTTCCAACGGACGCGCCACCTATCTGCTGGTGTACGACGACGGGAACGAGTGGGGAGACGACGGGGCGCGGCGCTCCGAACAGATCGCCACGGCCGTGCGCGAAGCGACCAAGGAAGGCTCGCTGACCCCCACCGCGGTATATCTGACCGGCGTCGGTGCCGTCACCGCGGACCTGCAGCGCCTCGTCAACGGGGACATGACCCTGTTGGTTGTTACCACGCTGGCGTTGATCTTCGTCATCGTCGCGGCGCTGATGCGCAGCCCCGTCGCGGGCATCGTCGTCGTGGGCACCGTCGTGTTGTCGTACGCGTCCGCTCTGGGCGCGAGCGTGCTCATCTGGCAGCACCTGCTGGGCCACGACCTGCATTGGGCGGTCCCCGGCATCTCCTTCATCGCGTTGGTCGCGGTGGGTGCCGACTATAACCTCTTGCTGGCCATGCGAATTCGAGAGGAAGCACATGCCGGACTCGGCACAGGGATCGTTCGCGCGTTCGGTGCCACCGGTGGCGTCGTGACGACGGCCGGCATCGTGTTCGGCATCACGATGTTCGCTCTCGCCGGCAGCAGCGTGCTCAGCGTGGCGCAAATCGGTGTCACGATCGGTGTCGGCCTGCTACTTGACACGTTGATCGTGCGCACCTTCGTCCTGCCGTCACTTGTGAGGCTGCTCGGCCGATGGTTCTGGTGGCCGACTCCGTTACTGCGTCGGCCCGCGGGCTCAAGCGCCTAGTCCCCGATGTGGTCACCGGCCAGCGTGTGCCCCGTGCCCTTTTCCACGACACGTGCCAATAGGTCGCGCAGAGTCTGTTGTTCGTCGGCAGTGAGCACACCGAAGACGGCCTCGTGGGCGGCGATCGCGTCGCTGACGACGGCGGTGGCGACCTTGCGACCCTCGTCGGTCAGATAGGCCTTCAGAATTCGCGCGTGCTGGGGATCGGGCTTGCGCTCGACGAATCCCCGCTGTTCGAGCGCCTTCATGGCCAGCTGCACACCCTGGGGTGTGATCAGCAGCCGGCGTGCGAGTTCGGCACCCGAGAGCCCCGGCTCGTTCGCGAGCTGGCGCAGCACACCGATCTGTGCGGTGCTGACGCCGTGTTGGCTGACCGCGTCGTTCACGGCGGTCAGCGAGAAGTACCACGCCTGCTTGAGATGCCACAGGATGTTGTCGACCAGCTCCATGCCGAGGTCTTCAGCCATGACATCAACTCTCGTCGTGCTTGTAGACGTGGCCGTCCTTCATCACGAACCGCACGTCGAGTGTGGCGGCGATGTCGGTCGACAGATCACCTGGGACGGCAATGATATCGGCGAGGTATCCCGGTGCGAGACGGCCCAATTCGTCGTCGGCGTCGATGAGCTCGGCGCTTGTGACGGTTGCGGCGCGGATCGCCTGCATCGGAGTCATGCCCCGGTCGACGAGCGCACGCAGCTCCTTCGCGTTCTGGCCGTGCGGGATCGCCGGCGCGTCCGTGCCGCAGGCGATGCGTACCCCAGCCGCGATCGCCTTGGGCAACATGGACTGCGCCTGCGGGAACACCACCTCGGCCTTCTTGCGCAACTCCGGGGCGATCCGGTCGATGGCCATCGCCTCGGTGAGATAGGTCGTCGACACCAGGAAGGTTCCGGTGTCGGCCATCAGCTGGATCGTGTCGTCGCTGGCGAGAAACCCGTGTTCGATGCAGTCGATACCCGCCTTGATACACGCGCGAATAGAACTGTCCCCCACCGCATGTGCAGCTACCCGTACACCCGCGCGGTGTGCCTCGTCGGCGATCGCGGCGAACTCCTCGTCGGAGTACTGCTGCGCGCCGGGAGCGGTACTGTGTGACATCACCCCACCGGACGCCGACACCTTGATCAGCTTGGCGCCGTGCCGGACCTGGTAACGCACGCAGGCGCGGACGTCGTCGATGCCATTGGCAATACCCTCGGCCACCGAAAGGGGCATGATGCCCGGCGCCAAACGCTGGAAGACGGTCGGATCAAGATGTCCGCCATACGGTGTGACCGCATGGCCCGCAGGATAGATGCGCGGGCCGATGTGCCAACCCTGGTCGATCGCGCGCTGCAATGCCACATCGAGCAGGTAGCCGCCCGTCTTCACCATCAGACCGAGGTTGCGCACTGTTGTGAAGCCGGCTTCCAGCGTGGTGCGTGCGTTCACCGCCCCACGAAGCGTGCGATACGCGGGATCGTCCTGCACGCCGTGCATGGGGCTGGGCAACCCCTCAGGGCCGCCAGGCCCACCGATGAGGAGGTTCAGCTCCATGTCCATCAGCCCGGGCAGCAGGGTGACGTCGCCCAGATCGATGTCGTGCGCCGGATCTTGAGGTGGCTCAGTCGGATTCACCGCGGAGATGCGATTGCCCTCCACGACCACCACGGCCGGTGAGTGGACTTCGCCCGCATCGACGTCTGCCCAGCGGGCGGCCCGCAGGACCGTTCTCACGGTACGGGTTCGGACACGCAGTCGAGCCAGGTCGCACCGGAATCCGGCACCCGCGGCTGCTTCCAGCACTCGACGGGGAAGGACACCATGATCATCGAGTACAGCAGATGCATCAGGTTGAGCACGTCGTCGGGCATGTCGTCCAACGGGAACTTATCGCAGAACGAGATCGCTTCTTCTGCCCTCGGAGTGATGGCGTCATAGAACGCCTGCATCTCGGCCATCGAACTTGCGAGCCGTTTGTTGTAGCGCTCGGCTTCGCTGGGTAGACACCAGTCGGAATACGGCTCGAGATCAGCGAATTCGGGCGGCAGTTTTCCTGTCATGTGTTCAAACTCCTGCCGTCTTGCGCTCATAGTCCTCCACCCAGGTGGCGGTTTCCTTGTGCAGATGGCGGATGAGTATCTCCTGATCGCAGAGCAGGAACTCGTCGAGGACGCGGGACTCGACCATCGTCTGGGTGGCCTCCAGCGTGTTGGCGTCCTGCAGGCTGTACTCCTTGAACGACACCGCGGCGAGCTCCTGTGCGACGCGCTCTCTGGCGTTGCGTGGCTGCGGGAAGTTGGCCGTGCCCTCGAAGATGTGCGTGTTGAATGACGTCGGCCAGTACTGGTAGGTCAGGTACCAGCCCTGACCCCAGATCAAGATGGTGAAGTTGGGGAACAGCTGGAACGAATCAAGGCCCCACGGATCGCATTTCGCCGGATTCAGACCGGGCGGCATCTCCCCCAGATCCGGCTTATCCCACGGTCCGAAAAGACCGCTCCTGCAGATGTCCTCCATCGGCTTGCGCATCTCGTCGGCCATCTCCCAGGCGCGCACGCCGGACGTACTCACCAAACGGTGCGGCCCGTCGAGGCGGTAAAGCGGCGCCTCGAACCCGGCTTCCGCGGCGGCCTTCGAGTAAGCGGTGGGCGACTGGTTCGCATGCAACACCGGCGCGTGGTAGAACTCCTGGAACGCGTCCATGTAGAGCTTCCAGTTGGCCTTCACCTCCGACCGATAGACGAAGCGCGAGGTCATCTTGTCGAACGGGTAGCCCTCGAGATCGGTGATCATCGGGCCCAGGAAATCCCGCAGGGACTGTTCGGGCTCTTTGGCGAAATTGACGAAGATAAAGCCTGCCCAGACATCGCAGTGCACCGGCACGAGCCCGTAGCGGCTCTTGTCGATGTCGAAGAACTCGGACTCCTGCTGCACGAACGTCAGGTTGCCGTCCAGGTCGTAACGCCAGGCATGGTATTTGCAGGTGAACTGGCGGCAGACGCCGCTCGTCTCTTCCAGCGGCATGTCGTTCCACACCAGCTTGTTGCCCCGGTGGCGGCAGATGTTGTGGTAGGCCTTCACCTCACCGGAGGTCGTGCGCACCACGATGATCGACGTGTTCGCGACCTTGATTTCCTTGGTGAAGTAGCTGCCCTTACGCGGAATCTGTTCGACGCGGCCGACGTGCAGCCAGGCCCGCTTGTAGATGGCCTGGCGTTCCTTCTCATAGAACTCCGGGCTGATCGAGTCTTCGTAGGAGACGGGATCGGTGCCCAACTCCGGATAGTGCTGCGTCCAACTTCCCTCTGGCGGTTTGGGAAAGCGAGCCATTGCATACTCCTGTCGACTCTGCGTCCCGGCCCGACCGCGCCGGGAGGTGCAGGGCCGACGGTATATGCTCCATGTCACAATCGCAAGTAGTTGATATTGCTCGGCGTCGTCATCGCGGAGGGAGTCGAACAGGTGCGTTCGGACGATCTGTTCATCGGTGGTAATTGGTCATCCGCGTGTACCGCACAGCGGATCGACGTCGTCTCGCCGCACACCGAAGAGCCGGTGGCTCGCGTCGCCGCGGCAGGACCCGAGGACGTGGACAAGGCGGTCGCGGCCGCGCGGGCAGCATTCGACTCCGGTCCATGGCCCCGACTGGATCCCGCCGACCGCATCGCGGCGATCCGCCGGCTCGCCGAGCTCTACGGTGCACGACGGCCAGAGATGGCCGAGGTCATCACGTCGGAGATCGGCGCGCCGATCAGCTTCGCCCAGCGCGCGCAGGTCGCGCTGCCGTGGACGATGATGACCGCCTTCTGCAATCTGGCCGAGTCGTACTCCTGGCAGGAGGTCAGGCCCGGCATGTACGGCGCCGATGTCCGCATTCGTCGCGAACCGGTCGGTGTCGTTGCTGCGATCGTGCCGTGGAACATGCCGCAGTTCCTCATCATCACGAAGCTCATTCCCGCACTGCTGGCCGGCTGCAGCGTGGTCCTCAAGCCGGCGCCGGAGTCGCCGCTCAACGCGGTGTTGCTTGCCGAGATCATGGCCGAAGCGGATCTGCCGCCGGGCGTGGTGAGTGTGCTGCCGGGCGACGGCGCGCTCGGTGAGTACCTGGTGAAGCATCCCGGCGTCGACAAGGTGTCGTTCACCGGCTCGACGGCCGCGGGCAAGGCCGTCGCGGCGGCATGCGCCGCCGATCTCAAACGCGTCAGCCTGGAACTCGGAGGCAAGTCCGCGGCGATCGCGCTCGCCGATGCCGATCCCGGCGCCGTCGCGGCCGGTGTGCGGTCGGCGAGTCTGTCCAACAGCGGGCAGATCTGCAATGCGCTAACCCGAATCCTGGTGCCCGCCAAGCGGTCCGACGACTTCACCGACGCACTGGCCGCCGAGATGTCGTCCCTGGTTGTCGGGGACCCGACCGACCCCGCGACCCAGGTCGGCCCGCTGGTGGCTCGACGCCAGCAGGAGCGGGTGCGCAGTTACATCGACGCGGGCCAAGCCGAAGGCGCCCGGCTCGTCACCGGTGGCACCTCGATGCCCGACGGCATCGACAAGGGATGGTACGTGCGTCCCACTCTGTTCGCCGACGCGAGCAATTCGATGCGCATCGCCCGCGAGGAGATCTTCGGTCCGGTGTTGACGGTCATCCCCTACGCCGACGAAGACGACGCGGTGGCCATTGCCAACGACTCCGACTACGGACTCGCCGGCTCCGTTTTCACGCAGGACACCGAGCGAGGACTGCGCATCGCGACGCGAATCCAGACCGGAACGTTCGGCATCAACCAGGGTTACCCGATGGATCCGTTCGCACCATTCGGAGGGGTCAAGGGCAGCGGGTACGGACGCGAACTCGGGCCCGAGGGCATCGACGGGTACACCGAGACGAAATCGATTTCGGTGGCCGCCAAACAGGATTCGGCCACAGCGGCCGCAGGCAAAGGAGCATGAGATGACCGCCACCATCGACGAAGCGCCGGACCTGGCCCGACCCTGGGCACCACACCGGGTCCGGACCTATTTCGTCCTGGCCGCAATACCCGGAATCATGTTCGTGCTCATGACTGTCGGCGTCGGGCTCGGTTTCATCGCACCGACGTTCACTGCGGATGTCGTGGCCAATCTGCTGTTCGGCATTCCTGTGATCGTGCTGCCGTTCGTCATCCTGTGGACCGGGCGAGACGAGAAACGATCGCGGTTGGAGAAGGCTGCGGAGTTGGTGCTGGTTTATCTCCCCCTACACCGCGGGCAGCCAAATCGGCTACGAGTCGATCTTCCTTCTCGGCCACCCTTTCGGTCTGTGGGGACCGACCGACGATCCCGGCTGGAAGTGGTTGTGGTGGCAGTACGGGCTGGCCGATTCGCGGTACACCAACGACAACAACTGGATCTTCGGCTTGGAGTTCATGGGCGTCATCGTCGGCGTGATCCTCTTCGTCGTGTGGACCCGCCTCATCAAGCCGGAACTTCCTGTCGAGTCGCGGATTCGATGCCTGTGGCTCGCGTTCGCCGGAACCGCCATGCTCATCAGCAGTACCGGTGTGTATTACATGACCGAGGTGCGTTCGGGCTTCGACCACATCGGACAGGGCGCGTTCGGCTTCTGGTTCAAATTCGTCGGCGAGAACGTCACCTACATGGTGCTGCCGTTTCTGGTTCTCTTCGCCATCTACCTGCAGGTCGACTATTTGACCCGGCGTGCCGGTCTGCGCGAGGCGGAGATCAGGGAAGCTTGATCGCCGAGATGTACATCTCGATGACCGGCCGATAAAGATCGACATCGTCGAGTTCGCTGCCCAACACAACGGAGTCGCTGGTGGTCACCAGGATCTGGGCAAAGGTCAACGGCGGAATCAGCAACGTTCCACCGAGCCGGTCGATGCCCGCGACGATGAACTTCGCAAGATCCTCGACGACTTCCGATCTCTTCTGGGCCACGCGTTCGCGTATCTCGGGGTTGCGCAGCAGGTACAGCGTGAACTCATGACCCAACGCGGCGTGCTCCGTTCCGCGGTCACGGCTGAGTTCGCGCCACCGTGCGGCGATCTCGTCGAGTTCATGTGATCCCACATGCTCGGCCGAGATCACCTCGGCGAAGTGGTCGAAATAGCGACGCCAATACCGGTCGCTCACGGCCAGGAAGAGGTCTTCCTTGGTCGCGAAGTGCTTGTAGATGGCACCCTTCGTGTAACCCGCCGCGTTAGCAATATCGTCGAGCGTCGCTGGCGTGAAGCCCTTTTCAGCGAACACGCCCTCCGCGGCATCAAGTAGGAGCGAGCGCGTGTGCTCGAGACGTCGCTCCCGCGTCCACCGCTCAACCATGAAAAAAGTCTGCCACAGAATCTTAGAATCTTATTGGCTACCGAGATACTGACTGGTATCTTTCCGACGAAGCAGACCCCGAGGAGGCGTCATGAGCGATCTGTCGGACAAGAAGCCCACGGTGACCGAGTCGGCCACAAAGGTCGCCGAGCTCGGCACTTCGACCCAGCAGCCGAGCAAGGCCGTCCGGATCTGGGCCGTCATCGGCGCCGCCATCCTGCTGATGCAGTTGTACGTGTGGACCAGGTGGATCACCGGGCCGTATTTCGAACGGGTGCCAGGCGGCCCCTCCGATCCGCCGATGTACATGAAGATCCCGCTCATCGTGAACATGGTCGTCGTCTGCGTCGGTCTCCCGATCGCGGTGTGGTGGTTCCTGATCCGGCCGTGGGTGCGCGAACGCAGAATCACTCTCGACGGCATCCTGCTGGTGTCGATGGGACTCATGTTCTTTCAGGATCCGTTCCTGAACTACATCAACACCTGGTGTACCTACAACAGCTGGCTGCCGAACTGGGGCGCGTGGACGCCGTACGTGCCCGGATGGGTATCACCCGACGAACCGGGCCGGATGGTGCCGGAACCTGTGTTGACGAACTCACCCGGGTACGCCGCCGGTGTTCTCATGCTGACCATCCTCGGCTGCTGGGTCATGCGGAAGATCAAATCGCGCTGGCCGAACATCAGCAATCTGCGGCTGATCTTCGTCACTTATGCAGCAGCATTCGTGCTCGACTTCATCATGGAGGGCCTTATTCTGCTCCCCACCGGGCTGTATTCGTATCCCGGTGCGGTCCAGGCGCTGTCGTTCAACGCCGGCACCTACTACCAATGGCCGGTCTACGAGGGCATGATGTGGGCTGGTGTCCAGACGGCTTTGTGCTGCCTGCGCTTCTTCACCGACGATCGTGGCCGCACGATCGTCGAACGCGGATTGGACCATGTTCGAGGTGGATTCCTCAGGCAACAACTGACGCGCTTTCTCGCGATCTTCGCCGCCGTCAGCGCATGTTTCTTCTTCTTCTTCAACTTTCCGATCCAATTCTTCGCCATGCACCCTGACCCCTGGCCCGAGGACACCCAAAAGCGTTCCTACTTCATGAACGGCCTCTGCGGCGAGGGCTCGGATATGCCATGTCCCAACCCCGTGCTGCCGTTCCCGACACGGGAGTCCGGCTTCATCAACGTCGACGGCCAGCTCGTCCTCCCGGAGGGCGCACAGCTTCCTACGACTGTCCCATTCGAACGAGGGAAATGAGTTCTAGGGCATCTTGACGGCCGAGACATACATCTCGACGATCGGCTGATAGAGGTCGACATCGTCCAGGTGGCTGCCCAGCTCGACGGAGTCGGTTGTGGCGATGATGACGTGCGCGAACGTCGTCGCGGGGATCAACAAGGTCGCACCGAGCCGGTCGATTCCCGCGACGATGTATTCGGCGAGCTGGTCGACTACCTCAGATCGCTTGGCGGCCACGCGTTCCCGCGCGTCGGGGTTACGAAGTAGATAGAGGTTGAACTCGATCCCCAGTGCCGCGTGCTCGGCGCCGCGCTCACGACTGAGCTGACGCCAGCGGTCACCGATCTCCTGGAGTTCGTGCGCCCCGATCTGGTCCGACGACGACATTATTTCGGCGAAATTGTCGAAGTAGCGGCGCCAGTACCGGTCGCTCGCGGCCAAAAAGAGCTCTTCCTTGTTGGCGAAGTATTTGTAAATGGCGCCTTTGGAGTAGCCGGCCACCTTGGCGATGTCATCGAGAGTCGCTGGCATGAACCCTTTTTCGGCGAACACCTGCTCGGCGGCATCCAACAGCAGGGTACGAGTGCGCTCGAGGCGGCGTTCGCGGGTCCAAGGTTCGACCATGCGCCAATCTTGCCACAACTTTTGACCCCTTGGTCATTCAGATACCGGCTGGTATATTTTCGGATCATCGGCCACCCGGGAGGAGCTGGAGTCCATGCGATCGACAAGTGCAGAGGTGACGGTCTTGTGAGCGATCTGTCGCAGAAGAAGCCCGTCCTCACCGAGTCGCTGAACGACGCGACCCTCGGTGCACAGCCGCAGTCGAAGATCCCCGCGGTGAAGATCTGGGCCGCGCTCGGCGGTGTGATCCTCGCGTTCCAGCTGTACGTGTGGATCCGCTGGATCGCCGGGCCGAACTTCGAGCGGGTTCCCCCGGGACCAACCGAGCCGCCGACGTTCATGAAGGCGATCCTGTTCACCTGGACCGGCGTGATCATGGTCGGCATGCCAATTGCCATCTGGTGGTTCCTCATTCGGCCCTGGCGTCGGGAGCGGCGAATCACCCTCGACGGCATGCTGTTCGTGTCCTGCGGGCTGTTGTGGTTTCAGGATCCGCTGTTGAACTACTTCAACACGTGGAGCACGTACAACACCTGGATGTGGAACATGGGCTCCTGGGTCCAGGACGTTCCGGGTTGGGTGTCGTTCGGGGAACCCGGCGCCATGATGGCCGAACCCGCCCTGATGAACGCACCGGGTTACTTCTTCGTCCTGCTGTGCACGATGCTCGGTTGCTGGGTCATGCGGTTGGCCAAGAAGAGGTGGCCCAACATCAACACCCTCGGTCTGATCGGCGTGGTGATCGCGTGGACCTTTATATTCGATTTCGTCATCGAGGGCCTGTTCCTCATGCCGATGGGGCTGTTCACCTATCCGGGCGCCATTCAGGCGCTGTCGGTCAATGCCGGCACCTACTACCAGTGGCCGCTCTATGAAGGGCTCATGTGGGGTGGTGTGCAGGCCGGCCTGTGCTGCTTGCGCTACTTCACCGACGATCGCGGTCGGACGTTCGTCGAACGCGGATTGGACAGTGTCCGGGGCGGATTCGCCAGACAACAATTCACTCGGTTCCTGGCGATCTTCGCCGCGTGCAGCGCATTCTTCTTCGTCTTCTACAACATTCCGGCACAGTTCTTTGCCATGCACCAAGACCCCTGGCCCGACGACATCCTCAAGCGGTCGTACTTCCTGATGGGGATCTGCGGCGAAGACACCGATCGACCGTGCCCCGACCCCGCATTACCGATGCCCCTGACGAATTCCGGGTACATCAACCATGATGGTCAGCTCGTCCTTCCCAAGGGCGTAGAGCTTCCCGAAAACGTTCCGCTAGAGCGAGGAAAGTAAATTGCGCAACAGTACTTCTGCCGTGGTGACCCCCGTGTCGGACGCGCCGTTCTATCGTGCGGTCGGAGACGAGGTGGAGGTCTTCCGCGCGGCTGCCCGCCGAGGTGTGCCGGTGCTGTTGAAAGGTCCGACGGGCTGCGGAAAGACGCGCTTCGTGGAGGCCATGGCCCATCAGCTCGGACGGGAGTTGATCACGGTTGCGGGGCATGAGGACATGACATCGGCGGATCTGGTCGGCCGATTCCTGTTGAAGGGCGGCGAGACGGTCTGGGTGGACGGGCCCTTGACCCGCGCGGTGCGCGAAGGCGCCATCTTCTATCTCGACGAGGTGGTGGAGGCGCGCCAGGACACGACCGTCGTCATCCATCCGCTCGCCGACCACCGTCGTGAACTACCGGTCGACCGGCTCGGCACGACGTTGCAGGCGGCTCCCGGATTCCAGCTGGTGATCTCGTACAACCCCGGATACCAGAGTGTCCTGAAGAACCTCAAAGAGTCGACCCGTCAGCGCTTTATCGCCATCGAACTCGGTTACCCCTCCCCGGAGATCGAGACCGAAGTCGTTGCCTACGAAGCCGGCATCGAACCCGAGACTGCACGTGCGTTGGTCAAGCTCGCGTACGCGATCCGAAACCTGGATGGCTCCCCCTTGCGCGAAGTCGCGTCCACCCGCATGCTGATCCTCGCCGGCGGGCTCGCGGCCGAAGGTCTGGACCTGCGCAGTGCAGTGCACGCCGCCGTCGTCGAGGTACTGTCCGACGATCACGACGTCATCCGCGCACTCGACGAACTCGTGAATTCCGTTCTGCCCCAGACGTGACCGATTCCAACCCTGACCGGTTCCGGTTCCTCGCCACCTACATCGCCGGGCGGTCCGTCGACGTCGCCGAAGCACCGGCCGGTCAGCCGGCGCACACCAACGGCCGGTTCATCTTTGTCTCGGCCGGGCGTTCCGTCGAGGAGCAGCGCCGCGAAATGCTGGTCCAGGCCGCACTTCTCGGCGCGGGCAGCCTCGATCCGCGGTTGGTGAAAGGACTGCGGGCACGGGCCACGATCGCGCGTCGCTACCTGGCCCTCGAAGGCCACCGGGTGCTCGTCGAACTCGCCCAACAGATTCCGCTCGACGCCGCGATGTTTCCCCACGGCCACCCGGGTACCGCGTCGGCCGACGAGTCACTCGAGGTAGCCAAGACCCGGGCCAAGGTTGCTGACCCGCCCGAGTGGTTCGGCGTCATCAAACCCTCCCGGTTGCTGGGGTCTACCGCAGGCCCCGGCGGGCAGGCCACCAACCAAGATCTCAAATTGCAGTTCGACCCCATCGACATGCCGGAGTCGGACGACGAAGAAGACGAAGACGACGACGGCGGGAAGTCCGAGGACAGCAAGATTCTCAAACTCTTCCAGAGTCCCGCCTTCAACAACCAGTCGCTTTCGGACTACTTCCGCAAGATGTTCGGCGGTTCCCGTTCCGAAAGCGAGAGCGAAGCGGGCGCCGAGATGACGGTTCGCTCCATCCGTCGGGTACAGGAGGCCGGTGCGAATGCCCGTCCCCTGCCCACCCGTATCCAATTCACCGACGACAACAAGCCCGGGGCTGCGGTCGGGGTGGGCGGCGCGCTGTATCCAGAGTGGGACGTCTTCAACGACCGCTACAAGCCCGACTGGTGCCGGGTCATCGACTTCCCGCTGACCGTCGCCGCCGATGTGGCCGATGCCGGCGTGGCGCACGACGACGTGCTGCGCCGCCGCTTGGCTCGGGTCGGGCTCGGCCCGAAGGTCCTGCGCGGCCGCGCCGACGGGGACGACCTCGATATCGAAGCGCTCATCGACCTGTTCGTCGACCTTCAGTCAGGATTTACCGCCCCCGAGCACGTCTACCTGGAGCGGCGCAAACTCGCCCGCAATCTCGGCGTGCTCATCCTGATCGACGCCTCGGGATCAGCCGTCGACGCCGATTCGGACGGCCTCGCCGTGCACGACCATCAACGACGGGCGGCCGCCACTCTGGCCGTCACGCTCGAAGAGCTCGGCGACCGCGTGGCCGTCTATGCGTTTCGATCGCAGGGTCGCCACGCCGTGCATCTGCCGGTCATCAAGACGTTCGATCAGAGTTTCGGCGCCGTCGGCCGGGCCAGGCTGAACCAGCTCGAACCATCGAGCTATACCCGCCTCGGTGCCGGAATCCGTGGCGCTGGCGAGGTTCTCAAGAAGCAGGCCGGTACGCCGAACCGGCTATTGCTCGTCCTTTCTGACGGCTTCCCCTACGACGACGGGTACGAAGGCAAATACGCCGAGGCCGACGCCCACAAGGCGTTAGAGGAGCTACGCATGGAAGGCGTTGCTTGCCTGTGTCTTTCCATCGGCGCTGCCACCGAAGCCGATTCGCTTGAACGCGTCTTCGGCTCCGCCAGCTATGCCAGTGCTGCGACCCTGGCCGAGTTGAGTCCACGAATGGATGAGTTGTTCCTGTCGTCGCTGCGGGAACTCGCCGCGCCGACACCACAGCGAGGATGATTCCTACGCGGCCTCTTGGTCGGCCAGCGCTATACCCACCCCGACCTCGACCTTGCTGAGGTGCACTCGCATCGTGCCCGGCGCCGACGGTGCCGTCGACCAGTAGCGGTGGTCCGTCGGTGTAACGAATTCGGCTGTGTGCACACCGTTTTCGTCATTGGCCGCGGTGACGCGCCAGCCTGGTGATTCCTTGACGTAATTGCAGCGTTCGCACTCGCCCAGCCCATTCTCAGCACTGGTCGGTCCGCCCCTGGCTCGGGGTTCCGCATGGTCGCGGTGCCGGATCGGCGCGTCACAGTATGGTGTGCGGCAGCTCTGATCCCGCAGCCCGATGAATGTCGCCAACCCACGCGGGAAACGCCGCGACCGCGACTCCATCGCCACCAGCTGGCCCGACTTGGGGTGCCGGTACAGCCGCCGCAGCGTGCACCGCGCCCGCTTGTCGGCGACGGCCTTGACGATCAGCCTGCGGGCCACCGAGGCCGGGACGGGCCCGTAGCCGTCGACCACTGCGGCACTTCCGTCGTCCCCGAGCAACGTCTCATCGGTCAGCACCAGGTTGACCGCCACCGAATCCGCCACGTCGGCCGGCTGTCCAGTGATCCGCTCGACCAACGTGTCGGCCATGACCTGACCGCGCGACCGCTCATCGAACGTCGTATCGGCGGCCCGCTTCAAGGCGGCGTAGACCCCGACACCCTTGGCGACCGGCAACAGCGCGGTCACGTAGGCCATGGTGTCGGGAGCCGGCCGGATTGTCACCATGCAGTCCTTTTCGGCCTTGGCGGCCTGCTCGACCACCGCTTGCGGATCGAGCCGGTAGGCGATCGACTTGGCCTTGGCGGTGATCCGCTTATCGCCCATCCCGTCGAGCGTGCCGACATCGCCACACATCTCGGCATCCAACGCCCGCCGGTCCTCGACAGTCAGGCATGCCGATTCCCGCACGATCAGGGTCGCCCGCCACTCCGAGAGCGCCCCGCACTCCAACGCTGCCAGGGTATGCGGCATTTCGAACACCAACGCCGTGGCGAACCCCAGATGCCTGCCGCCGCGTGTCGGAGAGTCGCGCCGCGCCAACCCACCTCGCTGGCCAGTCCGCGGCACTGCTTCGCGCGTGGTATCCCGGCGGCGGCGTCAGCGGCTCGCCGCTTTTCGGCAAGCGCCGCCGTCACCCGAGCCTGACCAGCGGCAGCAGCCGCTTTCACGCACTCCAACCGGGCGATCTCATCGACCAAGCCGGACTCATCAGCCTCCAAAATATCGAACACATGTTCGACACTACACCCTCCTCCCGACAATCCGACAAACAACCAGAAAGCGTTCGGCGGGTAGTGGGCGGCAAATGATACTTATAAGCGTGTCGGTAGACGGGGCAGCCAGGCAGGCCGTGGCCAGCATTCAGCGGGCCAGGTCGCTGTTCGGCGCCGGGCCGCAGCCGTCGCCCGCGCCGAACCGGTCCGCCGGCGTCCTGCACAGCGCCGCCGAGAACATCTCCGCAGCGGGGACCCGGATGGGCGAACTTTCCGGTCAGTTTGTCGACAGCTATCGCACGTTCGCCGACCGGAATGCAAACACGATCGCGGCCAACAGCCGCACCGACACCGCGCTGGGTACGCAGCTCGCCAAGGCCGCCGCGCTCGCCCGCACAGGTGCAACTCAACTCGACAAACTGAGCGCGCAGGCACAAGCGATCGCTCAAATTGCGGGGCTTGTCAAGACGCCCGGCGACCAGGCGTCGGTCCTCAAAACGCTGCAGACTCTTCTGTCGCACGCCGACAGCGTCGTCACCATGACGGAGCGGCAGGCGGCGGAAATTGCAGGCGAGATCCGGGCGCTGACCTACGACCTTCCGCTGACCCCCCAGACCGAAGAGCCGAAATCACCCAAGGACAAGAAGCGCCGCGGCTGGTGGGACGACCCGAAAGAGGACAAGCCGGATCCGTTGAAGCCAGGCGAGGTACGCAACCTCGGCCCGGTTGCGGGCACCGGCGCTGATCCCGGCATACCGGGCATCGGCGCCGCTGATCTCGGCGAGGTCGTCAAACTGCCCGACGGCCGGTACGTCGCGATCTTCGGTGATTCATTCAGCGGCGACAAGATGGGCGAAGGTCTGCACTATGCGTCGGTGGCCGTGCCCGTCACCTTCGACAAGGATGGGCGGCCGATTTTCGGTGCACCCATGAACCTGCCCGAGGGGATGGGGACCGGGTTGTTCCCCCCACCACCGCAGGCGCAGGGCACGAACACGCTGCCCGCCGGAAGCATCCAAATGCGCGACGGCAGAACCTTCATGATGGTGGCGGGCACCAAAGACCTGAAACCGAGTGGTGGCACGTGGATGGTGGAAACGAACAACAATCCCTCCGGCGGTTGGGCGCCGATCGACGGGACGTACCGGGCGCCGCAGCCTGCGATGCCGTCACAGATCAGCGGATACGAGGCCGCCGACGGCAACGTCTACATCGCGGCCGACTCGTTCGACCGCAGCCAAGGCGTCACCATGTATCGCGTCGATGCAGACAGCCTCACCGACCGTTCAGCATGGCAACCGTGGACCGGCAATGATTGGGGCACACCAGGACAGGCGCCGATGGCCCTGAGCGACCGCAACATTCATTTCGGCGAGCTCAGCATGCGGGAAGTCGACGGACGGGTCGTGTTGTCAGGCTTCAACGCAAGCAACGGCCCCGGCGCCGTCGAGGTTCGGGTGGCCGGCGACCCGACATCGCTCTTCGCCGGCGGCCGCCAGCCGACCGTGCTCATGCAGCAGAGCGATCCCAGCGCATCCAACTTCGTGCCGCAGAACTACGGCGGCTACATCCTTCCCGGCTCAACGCTGGACAACATGAAGATCTTTGCCAGCCAGTGGAATACCACCCTGAACGTGCCCTACAACACCCAGGAGATCATCGCCAACGTGACACCGACGAAGTAATCCCGAGCGGCGAATCCCCGACTAGACCAGTAAGCCCGAGGACAGGTGACCATGACGACTCTGCGCCGAATGACACTGGCGATCGCGATGACGAGCCTGCTCGTCATCGTCGGCTGCCGAACCGAATCTCAAGCCGGTACACCGCAATTCCCCGATATGAGCGGTTACGCACCGGTCAACGTCAAAGACTACGAAGTGGACACCACGACACCGGGCATACCTTCCAGCGGCCTGTTCTTCCTCACCCCCGATGGAATCATCTGTGGAATCGGCGGCTATCCACCGGGGGCAAGCTGTACCGGCAACAACTTCCCGGCAGTACCGCCGGTGACCAACGGCGTCAATTCGATCGGAACCGACACCGGGCTGCGCACGACGAACGCATCGATCGGTCAGGGGAACACTGTCCACGGAAATCCTGTCAAGACGCTGCCACCGATGCACACCATCACCGTCGACGGCACGGTCTGCGGAGTTGATGATGCTGGAACGACGGCATGCAAAGACCCCGAAGGTCGAGGTTTTGTGCTGTCGCCCAAGGGTTCCGGCTGGCTGCCGAAGGCCTGATATCAGCGCGTAGGCAGGCCGAGCACGTGCTGCGCGATGATGTTGCGTTGGATCTCCGAGGTGCCGCCGGCGATGGTGCCCGCGAAGCTGCCGATATAGCGTGTGAACCAGCCCGCGGTGAATTGCCCTGGGCTGTAAGGGTTATAGGGCGCCGTCATCGCCGGGTCGGCCAGCGCGTCGACGCCCGTCGCCTCCAAGACGTGACGATAGGCGTTCTGCTCCGCCTCCGACCCGAACACCTTCAGCACCGACAGCCCAGGTGTGTCCCCCTCGCCGCGAGCGGCCTTCGCCAGCGCGGCAGACCCGAGCAAACGCATCGCCTGATAGTCCATCGCGATGGTGGCGAAGTGGTCACGCTGTAGCGGACCGACGGGGCGGAAGCTCTCCAGCGTCTGCCCCAACCGGTTGGCGAACTGCAGCCACATCATCGTGCGTTCATGTCCGAGCGAGCCGTTGGCCACCTTCCAGCCGCCGTTGAGCGGGCCGACCAAGTTCTCGGCCGGCACCGTCACATCGGTGAGGAAGACCTCGTTGAAATCCAGGTCGTTGCGGTCGTACACATTCGCGAACGGCCGACACGTCACCCCGGGGGTATCGGTCGGAATCAGCAGCGCACTGATGCCCTTGTGCTTGGGGGCGTCGGGATCGGTACGAACGAAGGCGAGGATGACGTCGGCGTCATGCGCGCCCGACGTCCAGACCTTCTGCCCGTTGACGACGAACTGCTCCCCGTCGAGCACCGCCCGCGTCTTCAGCCCCGCCAGGTCGGAGCCCGCGCCCGGCTCACTCATCCCCAGCGAGGCCGTGATCTCCGCCCGCAAGATAGGCACGGCCCACCGCTGCTTCTGCTCGTCGGTGCCGAACGACAACAGAGACGCTGCGATGATGCCTACACCCTGCGGATTGAACGCGTGGTAGATGCGTCGCCGCGCCAGCTCCTCTCGGTGCACGAACTGCTCGAGGATGCCCGCGTTACGGCCGCCGAACTCCGGCGGGTTTCCCGGCAGCAGCCAGCCGTGGTCGAACTGCAGCCGCTGCCACCGCCGCGACCATTCGGGCACATGTGAGGTCGACCGCGATCGCTCCGCGGCCGCTTCGGCCTCAGCGGGCAGATGCTCGTCGAGGAACGCGATGAACTCCGCGCGGAACGCCTCGATCTCGTCGTCGAACCGCAATTGCACGGACCCAACATATCAAGTACTTAACATTTGGGTAGCGATGCGCTATGACTGATGGGTGCTCGACGGCGAGAAGATCTTGATCACCGGCGCGACGGGCAAGATCGCTTTCCCGATCGCCCGCGCGCTCGCCCAGTGCAACGAGGTGTGGGGCGCCGCGCGCCTGCGAGACCACGCTGACCGGGACCGGCTGGCCGCCGCGGGCATCACCCCGTTCGTCCTCGACATGGCCGACCCAGACTTCTCGGAGCTGCCAGCCGATTTCAGTTACGTGTTTCACGCCGCGGTCGATACCGGCACCGACGACTGGACGAGGTGCGTGACGACCAACGCCCACAATTCCGGTGCGCTGCTGCATCATTGCCGAGCTGCCAAGGGCTTCGTCTTCTGCTCGACCGGCTCGATCTACGGCTACCAGGGCCAGCGCCCGCTGCGCGAAACCGATCCGCCCGGCGTGCCGCTGCGATCGAACTACAGCTTCTCAAAGGTCGCCGCCGAGTCGGTGTGCACCTGGGTCTCCGACCGCTACGGCATCCCGTTGACCATCATCCGCATCTGCTCCACCTATGGGCCGGAGGGCGGCGCACCGGCCGACCGCCTCGATGCGATGTTGTCGGGCAGACCAATTCGGCTGCACCCCGATAAGCCCAACAACTACAACCCGATCTTCGAGGACGACTACGTCGAGCTCGGCATCCGCGCGATGGAGGTTGCCGCCACTCCCCCGGTGGTCGTCAACTGGGCAGGCAGCGAGACCGTCAGCGTCGAGGACTACTGCATCTACATGGGCGAGCTCGTCGGCGTCGAACCCGTCTTCGAATACACCCCCGCCGCACACACGCCGCTGTGGCCCGACGTCACCCACATGCACAAGGTCCTCGGCAAAACGAAAGTGCCTTGGCGCGAAGGTTTTCGACGGATGATCGCTGCTCGTCACCCCGAAATCGATCTGCCGGAGGAATTGCCGTGACCCTTCCAGGGATTCCCTCCGATGACGTCGACGCAGTGCTCGCTGCCGGACGCGGCGACATCGGGACCCTCTTCGTCTCCATGGCGCGACGTCATCCGGACGGGCGCGACGCCGAGTACCTGCGCTGGCACACCCTCGACCACCGGCCCGAGCAGCACCGGCTGCCCGGCGTGCGGGCCTCCCTGCGGCTGGTGTCGACGCCCGAATGCCGATCCGCCCGCGCCCACGGCGACGAGCGCTTCGACGCCATCGACCATGTGATGACGTACTTCTTCGCCGATCAGAGCGGGCTGACGCCGTTCCTCGAACTCTCCGATGCGCTGGGTGGCGCTGATCGCAAGCTGCCCCTACTGCCGCCGGTTCAGCGCGGCGTCTACGCAATCGAGCGCAAGGCCGCGGCGCCACGGATAAAGATCGGCGCCGACGTCCTGCCATGGTGGCCCGCGCGGGGCGTGTACCTCCTGCTGGAACGGGGCGCGACGGAGCCGGTTGACCTCCTCGACGTCGATGGCGTGGGTGGCGTCTGGTCCGTGGCGTCGCAAGACGTCGACGAACGCCTCGCCAGCGCGCGTTCCGGACAATTGCTCACCTACTACTTCCTCGACGACGACCCGGTAGCGGTCAGCCAACGGTTACGGCCTCTACTCGACGCGCGCTGGGAGCAAGCCGGCGTCGAACCGCTGCTCGCCGCCCCCTTCTATCCAGTCGTGCCGTACCAGTGGGACCGCTATGTGCCGTAAGGGGTTTGGATGCGCGTCGGTTTGATGGTCGGCTCCGATAAGGAGCGTTCCCGGGCGGACCGGCTCAACGGTCTGCTGGCCGACGGGCAAGCCGCCGAGGACGAAGGCTTCGCGTCGTTCTGGGTTCCCCAGGTGCCCGGCTATCTCGACGCGATGACCGCCGTTGCACTTCTCGGCCATGTCACCGAGCGCATCGAGATCGGCACGGCGGTGGTCCCTCTTCAGACACGCCACCCGATGATCCTGGCGCAGCAGGCGTTGACGACGCAGGTCGCGTGCGACGGCCGGTTCGCGCTCGGCCTCGGGCCGTCACACCACTGGATCATCGCCGATCAGCTCGGGCTGCCCTACGACAAACCGGCTCGCCTGGTGCGTGACTATCTCGACGTGCTGGACGCAGCCTTCGCCGGTCCCGGCGCGGTGTCCGTCGACAACGACAGCTATCACGTTCACAGCCCCGTCGATGTCACCGATGCGTACGACATGCCGGCGCTCATCGCGGCTCTCGGCCCTGCAATGCTGCGGATCGCGGGCGAGCGTACGCGCGGCACCATCCTGTGGATGGCCGACGAGCGCGCGATCGGCGACTACGTCGTCCCGCGCATTACCGAAGCGGCCACTGCTGCAGGTCGCTCCGAAATCCGCGTGGTCGCAGGCGTTCCCGTCGCGCTCTGTTCGGATGGCGAGGTGGGCCAGGCCCGCTCTTACGCCAGCGAGGTGCTCGGCCACGCCGATTTCTCCCCGAACTATGTGCGGCTGCTCGAGCACGGCGATGCCGAAGACGTCGGGGACACCATGGCGGCCGGCGATGAATCGACTGTGCTCACACGTCTGCGCCGCTACCGCGACGCCGGTGTGACCGACCTCGCCGTCCGGGTGGTACCGCTCGGCGACGATGCGCGCCAGCGGGGCGCGTCACGTCGGCGCACTCAGGAATTCGTCGCGTCGCTGGTCTCTGAGTTCGGCGAAGGCGCTAGTTAGACATGCGTTAACTATTTGCACGGGCCAAACTTGCTGTTAGTGTTCAATAGTGCCGAAGAGCAGCACGATGGCCGCCGCTGACGGTGGTCAGCGCCGAGCGTCCTTCCAAAGGGCGCGCTCCACCGAGACCAAGCGAGCATTGGTGCAGGCGGCGATGGCGCTGTGGCGCACCAACGGGTACGCGAAGACGACGGTCGCCGACATCTGCCGGGCCGCCGGCGTTTCACGGGCACTGTTCTACTTCTATTTTCCGGCCAAAGAAGACGTGCTCTTCGAGGTCGGCCTGCTGTCGACGCGTGCCGCGCAGAAGACCGTGCACCAACACCTGTCGGGCGACTACGACGTAAACGCCGTCATCGTCGCGGCCCTGCGCAGCCTCGAACGTTCGATGGCCCGCAATCCCCGAGAGCTGATCGTCGAGACGATCCTCGAGGGTTATCGCCAGGAGCAGCGGATTCTCACCGGCGACCGCCCCGAGGATGTCGACGCTGACATGTTCGGCGAGCTGTTCCTCAAAGCGAAGGCCGACGGCAAGCTCGCCGACCACGTCGACGTGGCCCACCTGTCGAGGCTGGCCCAGATGCACGTCAGCGAGGGCGTGCGGCATTGGGCCCTCGGCGGATTCGGCGAGCAATCCTTTGCCGAGGTGGTGGCGCGAGACATCGCCGCGCTGATCGCAGGCTTCAACCAGCAGCCCTGAAGTGAAGGAGACGCACAATGGCGTGGGATTTCGAGACCGACCCCGAGTATCAGAAGGAGCTGGACTGGGCCGACGCGTTCGTTCGTGACGAGATCGAACCGCTCGACCTGGCCTTTCCACACCAACAGTTCACGCCGCTGGATGACAACCGGCGCAAGGTCATCGACCCGCTGAAGGAAGAGGTCAGGCGGCGCGGGCTGTGGGCGACTCATCTCGGACCGGAATTGGGCGGCCAGGGGTACGGGCAACTCAAGCTGGCGCTGCTCAACGAAATCCTGGGCCGATCACAATGGGCGCCAATAATATTCGGTTGTCAGGCGCCGGACACCGGCAACGCCGAGATCCTCGCCCACTACGGTACGGACGACCAGAAGAAGCGCTACCTGCGTCCGCTGCTCGACGGTGAGTTGTTCTCCTGCTAT
>LZSH01000060.1 GCA_001665255.1 Mycobacteriaceae bacterium 1482268.1
CGTAAGCACCCGGTGAACCCGTCTTGCCAGCTAGGTGGCGCTGGGCGTCCAGCGATGCGGGAGCAGTTCGGCGATGTCGGCCGCCTTGTGGGTCGGCAGTCGCGTGAGGACGTCTTTCAGATAGGCGTAGGGATCGTGCCCGTTGAGCTTGGCCGATTGGATCAGGCTCATGACGGCAGCCGCGCGTTGACCGGCGCGCAGTGAGCCTGCAAACAACCAATTGGAGCGACCCAGGGCAACCGGCCGGATCTGTCGCTCGACGTGGTTGTTGTCGATGGGCACCGTCGGGTCGTCGAGGTAACGCACGAGAGCCGGCCACCGCTTGAGGCTGTAGTCAATGGCCCGCGCGATCGCCGAGCCGTCTGGGACGCGGCGTCGCTGTTCCTCGAGCCAGGCGTGCAGCCGCTCTAGAATCGGGCCAGCCCTTTGTTGCCGCGCTGCCAGGCGCTGGTCTGGCTCAGCATCCCGCACTTGCGCCTCGATCTCGTACAAGCTCACCATGTAGCGCAGTGCCTGGCCCGCCAATTCGCTCTTGTGCTTGTCGTGCAGTTCAAAGAACTTGCGCCGCGAATGGGCCATGCAACCGATCTCAGTGACGCCACCGTCGAAGCTGGCCTTGTAGCCGGCGAAGTCATCACATACCAGCTTGCCTTGCCACTGCCCCAGGAACGCGCGAGCGTGCTCGCCGCTGCGGCTGGGCGCAAACTGGTAAATCACCGCGCGCATCTTCTCGAACTCGCTCGGCGCATAGGCCCACAGGTAGGCGCGGTGCGTCTTGCCATTGCCGGGCGCGAGCATCTGCACTGGCGTTTCGTCGGCGTGCAGAACACCGTGGCTCAGAACCTCTTCTTGCAGGGCGTCCACCAGCGGTTGCAGACGCACGCCACAGATGCCCACCCACGCGCCCAGTGTCGATTGCGGGATGGCCAGACCGGCGCGCGCATAGATGCGCTCCTGCCGATACAGGGGAAGGTGGTCGCCGAACTTGGACACCAGCGTATGTGCCAGCAGTCCGGCCGTCGGGATGCCTTTGTCGATGACGTGGGGTGGCACCGGCGTCTGCACCAGCGTCTCACACTGATCGCACACCCATTTGCCGCGGATGTGACGCTCCACGGTGAACGTGCCCGGCGTGTAGTCCAGCTTCTCGCTGATGTCTTCGCCAATGCGCTTGAGCGCACACCCACAGGTGCAGGTCTCTGCGTCCGGCTCGTGGTGGATGTCGGTGCGCGGCAACTGCGGCGGCAATGCCTGGCGCTTGGGCTTGCTCTTGGCTTCAGATTTGGACGACGGCAGGAGCGCTTCCAGTTCGGTCTCAATCGCCTCGAGGTCTGCGTCAATGGCTTCGTCCAGCAGACTCGCCTGTTCAGATGTCAGTTGCTCGCTGCGCTTGCCGAACTTCCAGCGCTTGTGGATGGCCAGCTCGTGTGTGAGCTGGTCGATCTTGGCTTGCCGGTACCGCAACTCCCGGTCCTTCTCGCCGACCTGGGCCATCAACTGCGCAGCCAGTGTGCGCAGTTCGTCCGGGCTCAGGGCATCGAGGTTGGTGGGTAGGTTCATGCGGCGAGTCTGCCAGAACCCCAAGTCCTCTGGAAGGAAGCCAGTTTACGGCTTTGGGGGTATTACACGACCGTGATCGCGTGGTCGTGGGTGAGCGTCTGCCAAGGCAGCCCCGTCACCAGCGCACGCAATTGCTCGGGATTGAGCGCCGTGGCGATCGCCTGGTCGCCGTTCGTCCAGATGAAGCGCCCCTTGTTGAGGCGCCGCGCGGCCAGCCAGATGCCGAAGCCGTCGTAGACCAGCACCTTCATGCGCGTCGAACTCTTATTGGCAAACAGGTAGGCGTGGTGGGGGCGTGCCGCGCCGAACACCTTGACGACCCGCGCGAGGATCGTTTCGGTACCGGCGCGCATGTCCAGCGGCTCCACGGCCAACCAGATCGCGTCCACCCGAATCAACGCAACCACCCTTGCAGCCACTGGGCGCACTGCGCTGCGGCCGATCCCGGCCAGCGAAGACTGATCGTCGTCGCGCCACGGCGGACTTCGATCTGGATGTCCGGCACGGCAGTGGTCGGCTCGCCGATCCGCAACGGGATGAACTCGCCTTGCGGCACCCTCATCAACTCGCGGTCCTCAGGCGCGCCATTCTTTGCTTCCTGCTCGGCGACCCAGCGCCGCAGCAGATTCGCATTGAGGCGATGGTGCAGGGCTATCGCCGCGATCGAAACACCCGGCTGCATGCACTCCTGCACTGCCTTGGCCTTGAACTCGGCGCTATGCCGACGTCGGCGCCGTATTGGCGCGCTCTCTTCGATAGTGTCCACGTGTCCACCTAGAACTAGATGGACACGATGCTCCTTGCTACGCGGGTCCCCTTCAAGACGGGTTCACCGGGTGCTTAC
>LZSH01000061.1 GCA_001665255.1 Mycobacteriaceae bacterium 1482268.1
GGGTGAAAGAGTAAAGCCGCTGGTCGGCGACCTGACCGTGGTGGATCTCGGACTCTCCGACGACACCATCGCCGAGCTCGGTCGTGTCGATCACGTGGTGCACTGCGCCGCGGTCTACGACATCACCGTCTCCGAGGACGTCCAGCGCGTCGCGAACGTGGACGGCACACGGGCGGTGATCGCGCTGGCGCGTCGGCTCGGCGCCACCCTGCACCACGTGTCGTCGATCGCGGTGGCCGGCACCTACCGCGGCGAATACACCGAAGACGATTTCGATGTCGGGCAGGATCTCCCGACGCCGTACCACCAGACCAAATTCGAAGCCGAGATGCTGGTGCGCTCGGAGCCCGGTCTGCGCTACCGCGTGTACCGGCCCGCTGTGGTGGTCGGCGACTCACGCACGGGCGAGATGGACAAGATCGACGGCCCGTACTACTTCTTTCCCATCCTCGCGAAACTGGCTGTGCTGCCGTCGCTCACTCCGGTTCTGCTTCCCGACACCGGCCGCACCAACATCGTCCCCGTCGACTACGTCGTCGACGCCCTGACCGAACTGATGCACCTTCCGGACCGCGACGGCCAGACATTCCACCTCACCGCGCCCGACAGCATCGGCCTACGCGGCATCTACCGAGGAATCTCCAGGGCGGCGGGGCTGCCGCGGCTGCGCGGCTCGCTGCCGCGGGGGACGGCGACACCATTCCTTCGGGTGACTGGTCGCGCCAAGGTGTTGCGCAACATGGCGGTGACGCAGCTCGGCATCCCCGCCGAGATACTCGACGTAGTCGACCTGAGGCCGACTTTCACTGCCGATAACACGCGAGAAGCGCTGCACGACACCGCGATAGCGGTTCCCGAGTTCGCGTCGTACGCGCCGAAGCTGTGGCAGTACTGGGCCGAGCATCTGGATCCAGGCCGGGCGCGGCGCGAGGACCCCGCAGGACCGTTGGTCGGCAAGCACGTCATCATCACCGGGGCCTCGAGCGGCATCGGTCGTGCCTCGGCGAGGGCGGTAGCTGAGCGTGGTGCAACGGTCTTCGCGCTGGCCCGCAACGCCGACGCGCTCGACGCCCTGGTCGCCGAGATCCGCGCCGCAGGCGGCGACGCGCACGCATTCACCTGCGACGTCACCGACACCACCTCGGTGGAACACACGATCAAGGACATCCTCGGCCGGTTCGACCACGTCGACTACCTCGTCAACAACGCGGGCCGCTCGATCCGGCGATCGGTAATCGCGTCCACCGATCGCCTGCACGACTACGAACGGGTGATGGCGGTCAACTACTTCGGCGCCGTGCGGATGGTGCTGGCCCTGCTGCCGCACTGGCGCGAACGGCAGTTCGGCCACGTGGTGAACGTTTCGAGCGCCGGTGTGCAGGCCCGCAACCCGAAGTACAGCTCCTATCTGCCCTCGAAGGCGGCGCTGGACGCGTTTTCAGACGTGGTGTCCACCGAGACATTGTCGGACCACATCACGTTCACCAACATCCACATGCCGCTGGTGCAGACACCGATGATTGCCCCGTCGCGGCGCCTCAATCCCGTACCGCCGATCAGCGTCGAACACGCCGCGGCAATGGTGGTGCGTGGCCTGATCGAGAAGCCGACGAGGATCGATACCCCGCTGGGCACGCTGGCCGACGCGGGAAACTACTTCACCCCGAAGCTGTCGCGCCGCGTGCTGCACCAGCTTTACCTCGGCTATCCGGACTCTGCGGCGGCCAAGGGCATCGAGCAGAGCGTGCACTCGCCGTCGCGGCGGCCACGCCGCCCGGCCAGAGCGGTGACGACGATGCGGGTCCCACGCCCCGTCAAGCGCGCGGTTCGGTTGGTGCCCGGCGTGCACTGGTAGACCGCCGGCAGCAGTATCGTTACCTGCGTGCTGCAGCCCGTCTTCGTAGACGTCGACACGGGCGTCGACGACGCGATGGCGTTGGTCTACCTGTTCGGCAGTCCGGACGCCGAGGTCGTCGGTATCGCTTCCACTGCGGGAAACGTTCCGGTGCAACAAGTTTGCATCAACAATTTGGGCCTGCTCGAATTGTGCCGCGTCGAGGGCATTCCGGTGTCCAAGGGCTCCGAGCAGCCTCTGCGCGCGCCGCTTCGCACGGCCGAGGACACCCACGGGCCACAGGGGCTTGGCTATGCCACCCTGCCGTCGACCGATCGGCAGCTCACCGCCCACGACGCCGCGCAGGCGTGGATCGGTGCCGCACGCGTCCATCCCGGTCAGCTGATCGCAGTGGCGACCGGCCCGCTGACGAACTTGGCGTTGGCGTTGCGGCAGGAACCCGCGTTGCCCACGATGCTGCGCCGACTGGTCATCATGGGCGGCGCCTTCGAATACCGCGGCAACACAACACCGGTGGCGGAGTGGAACATCAGCGTCGACCCCGAGGCGGCCCACGAGGTCTTCTCCGTCTGGTCTGCCGCGTGGGGACTCGACCCGCCGCAACATCTTCCGATTGTGTTGGGGCTGAACCTGACCGAGAACATCGCGATGACGCCCGCGTTGCTGGGCCGGCTCGCGACCGAGGCGGGCTCGGCGTCCGCGCCGATGAGCGTGCTCGACGAGCGCGGCACCCGGTCGGCGGCGGCCAACCCGCTGATTCGTGTGCTCGAGGACGCCATGCGGTTCTACTTCGAGTTCCACTTCGACCAGGCCGAGGGTTATCTCGCGCATCTGCACGACCCGCTTGCCGCCGGTGTGGCGCTGGATCCCGATCTGGTGAGGATGCGGCCGGCCACCGTCGACGTCGAGTTGACCGGCACGCTGACCCGGGGCATGACCATTGCCGACTGGTCGGGGCGGTGGGGTCGAGAACCCAACGCGCTCATCGGTATTGATGTGGATCCGGGAGCCTTCTTCGACCGGTTCATCGCACGGGTCGGCCAATTCGCCCGCACCTTGGCCTGATATCCGTCGTCGTTCATCCGCGTCCGCTCCGACGGCGTAGGTTGAAGGAAGTCGAAGGCTGAGGAGGCGAAGCATGAGTCGAAGCCTGTCCACCGTGTTTGCTATGGTCCTTTTCTTCGTCGGCGCTATCGGCGCGGCGGTCTGGCTGTGGCTGAACCGTAATCGCTTGGCACTTGCGGCGGCGAAAGCGGCGCCGGAACAAGCGTCTGCGGCAGTGACGCAACAGGCAACCGGAGTCGTCAGTGCTGTACCGGATCAGACCTCCGGTGTCGCCGGTGTGGTACCAGAGCAGTCGTCAGCGGTAGCTGACGCGATAAAGAAGCAACGGCCGTCGGAGCGGTAGCCCGGCCGTCGAACCGTTGGCCGCAATCTCCTCGGGCCGTAGTCGGGCAGCCGCAACGGACTACTCGTAGATGCCCTCCAGATACCACCGCCGCTGGCGGTAGCACAGAAGCAACGCCTGCCCAGGCTTGCCATCGAGAAGCACTTGGGCCCGGGCGGTACGTCCGGCCTTGCGGTCGGGATCCCACCACCGCTCGTCGACCGGCCATGGCCCGGCCCACCAGGACAATGCGCACTCCCTACCGGGGGCGGCCAGCCGCGCCGGGTCGGCAGAGAACAACCCCCGGCTGGTCACCCGCACCGGATTGCCTTCGGCATCAAGCACTTCGACGGGATCATCGAGCAGCACGGTGGGTGAGGGCTCGGGCAGTTGCCCCGGCCACGGCTGACCGGGATCGGCCTGCGGTACCGGTTCGTCACCCAACGGCGTCAACGTGATGCGTTCGGCGGGCCCGCGGCCTCCGCTGAGCACCGGAACCTTCACCGCCTCCGGGCCGAGCAGGCCCTGGACCCGAACCAGCGCGCGGCGGGCGCGCAACCGGTCCTCTTCGCCGAGGCCGCCCCACAGCGGCAATTGCAACGCCTCGGCCGAGACCACCTCCACCGGCTGGAGCCGCAACACGGTGATCGGTGCGGTGGGTCGGTCGTTGGGATTGCGGCGGTTCAGCCAGCCATCCAGCTGCCAACGCACGCGGTCGGCCGTGGCGTCCTCGGTCAGCGGTTCCGCACATCGCCAAACCCGGTTCAGCTCTTCACCATTGGCGGTCACGGCATGGATCGCCAGCCGGGTGCAGCCGACACCTGCCGCCTCGAGACTGCGATGCAGATCGCCTGCCAACGACCGGCCCGCGAACGCGGCGGCATCGACGCGGTCGATCGGTGGGTCGCAGTCCATCACGGCGTCGAGATCCTGCGGCGGTTCGCGTCCCGACGGGCCGCGGGTCGGTTCGGCCCGCGCGAAGCGATGTGCGGCCACCGCGTCGGCCCCGAACCGGGAGGCCACATCGGCGCGAGAGAGCGCGGCGAACTGCCCGATGTTTCGGATCCCCATGCGCCACAACAGGTCTGCTAAATCTTCGCGCCCGGGAGCCGCGAGGCTCGGTTCGGTGGCCAGCTGCCGGATGGACAGCGCGGACAAGAACACCGCGTCCTTGCCCGGCTCGATGATCCGCCCGGCCCGTGCGGCGAAGACCGCGGTGGGCAGCCGGTCGGCGACTCCTACCTGGCATTCGGTTCCGACCGAGGCCACCGCATCGATCAACCGCTCGGCCGCGGCCTGTTCGGACCCGAAATAGCGCGCAGCGCCGCGAACCGGTAACGCCAACAGTCCGGGCCGCAGCACCTCGGCGCGTGGCACCAAGTCGTCCACCGCGGCCGTCACGTTCTCGAAGTGACGGGCATCGCGCGCCGGGTCGGCAGTGACGACGTGCAGCTGCGGACACCTGGCCTGAGCCTCCCTGCGGCGCAGACCCCGGCGCACCCCGGCCGCACGGGCCGACGCCGAACAGGCGATGACCCTATTGGCCAGGGTGACCGCCACAGGAGTGGTCGCAGACAATTCGGCCGCGGCCGCCGCGGCCACCGCAGGCCAATCCATACACCAGAGGGCCAGGACCCGCGACGCGCTCATTCGCCTACCGCATGCACCGGCCCAACAGCCCGCCCCCTCGCCCGCGTGGCCAACCGCACCCGGCTGATCCGCCCACATCCCGAGATAGGCCTGCCACCGCTGCCGCCGGTCACCTCGTAACCGCTGACCCTGGCCTCCAGGCGAGCCGACGCCCCCTGCCAGTCGCCGCCGGTGACCAGCAGCGTGCACCCCTTCTGCCGCGCACGGGCCACCACGGCGCGCGCCCGCGTCGCGGGCACGCAACGCCCGCCGAGGGCGAGCAGCACCAGATCCATGCCGTCCATCAACACCGCGGCCACCTCAATGGGATCTGTTCCCGGTTCGGGGATGACGGCCAGCCGGCTGAGGTCCGCCCCCATCTCAACGGCCGCAAGCAGACCGACGTCGGGCTGACCGACGATGGCCGCATGCCCACCCGCTGCGGTCACCGACGCAACCATGCTCAACGCCAGCGACCGGGCACCCGACAGCACCGCCACCGTCCCCCTCGGCAAGGTGACCGGTAACCCCTCGGCGTGGGAGTCCCACCCGCTTGCTGGAGAGGATTCGGGTAGCGGCAGCAAACTCTCCGACTCGGGCAACACGTCGTTCGACGACATCTGGCCGCGCCGGCCTTGACCGACCTTCCCGGATATCGCCGCCATCTTGCGACGCAGGTGTTCTACCTGTTCAGCACGGTTGAGCACGGGCCGAGCCAGGCTCATCGCAGCGGTCACAACAGCACCTTCCGCCCCATCAGAATCACCATCTATTCGAAAGTTTGTTCGATACCACGAGTAAACACCTGCCCACCGACACCGTCAAGCGTCGGCGTCTCGACGTGGGAGCCGCCGTTCGCCCAGCGCGGAATTACCTGGACCTAGCCCGGCGGAAATTCGTTATTCGGATATTGTTTTGTTTCGAAGAACCGTGAACGGTTCATCGCCAGTCGGGGGACAGATAGGAACACCATGACGACACGTCGTTCGACTCGTCGCCTTCCGGCCATCGCCGGAGCCGCGGCAATCATCGCCCTGGTCGGGCTGTCCGCCGCGTGCGCGAAGGAGGAGGAGAAGGCTCCCGAGACGTCGACCACCACCACCACCACGACGACGACCACGACGACGGCTCCTGCCGAGCCGACGGAGAAGGCGCCGCGCCTCGATCCCACAGGCCCAAACCCCTTCTCGCCCGACATCAAGGCGCCGCCGGCTCCGACCGCCCCTCCCGGCGACAACTAACCGACCCTGGTGCCCGGTTGGCGAACAAGCGCCGGGCACCGACTGCTGGCGCTGATTGCGGCGGCGGGGGTGCTGGTGCTTGCGTCGGATCTGCGGGTCACGCAGGTGCCCAACACATCGGCGTCGATCGGCGGCCCGTTTGCGCTCTTACTCGGTGCCTCAACCGATCTCGGGCCCTCCCACCGCGATGACACCCAGCTGACCGTCGCTCTCCACGACTCGAGCCAGCCGCACCGGTTGGTCGGCTGGGCGCGAAATCAGGGTTTGTCGGTTCGATGGCGGCCCGGCCACAACTGGGCCGTCGTCGAAGGGGATGCCCAAAGCGTCGGCTCCGCGTTCGGTGTCGAGGTGCACGACTACCGCGGTCGACGGGGTCAGCTGTTCTATGCATCCCCGCAGCAGCCGTCGGTGCCCCAAGAACTGCGGCCGGAGGTCGTCGAACTCGGCAGGATCCTCAGCTACACACCGCATCACGCTTCGAAGCCACCGATGTTCCCCACCGACGTGCCGGACCAGGGTCTGCAACCCAGCGCCCTGCGCAACACCTACAACGTCACCAAGCTCACCTCCGAGGGTTTCACCGGCAAGGGCCAGACCATCGTGATCTTCGCCTTCGACGGATTCGACCAAGCCGACCTCGACAGCTTCGCGACGTTGTACCGCCTGCCGAGGTTCACACCCACCGTGGTGGGCGGACAACCGGCCGAACCGCGCGGTGAAACCACGATGGACCTCGAGGTCGCCCACGCCATCGCACCCGATGCGAAGAAGGTCGTCATCAATGCGCGGCCTACGGTCGAAGGCGGCGGCGCCTACGAGAAGATCGCGCAGATGCTCGAATCCGCCGACCAACAGTTCCCGGGCGCGGTGTGGAGCTTCTCGATCGGATGGGGCTGCGACAAGCTCATCACCGCAGCCGACCTGGCGCCGGTCCGATCTGCCATCGCTGCCGCACAGGCAAGGGGCACAACGGCTTTCAACGCCAGCGGCGATCTTGCCGGACTCGAGTGCAAGGGCGGCCAGGACTGGTCGTCCCCGCCGAGCGACGCCGACATCGGGCTCGACTCTGTTGCCTCCCTTCCGGAAATGACCGACGTCGGTGGCACCACCCTCTCTACCGACGCCACAGGAGTGTGGCAGTCCGAACAGGCCTGGTTCGACGTCCCGCTGTCGCTGGGCAGCGGTGGCGGGGTGTCCAACCTGTTCGACCGTCCCGATTGGCAGCGCTCGGTGCTGCCGGACCGGGACCAGGGCCGCAGGCTCACCCCCGACGTGTCGGCGGTCGCCGACCAGTTCACCGGGGTGAAGATCGTGTTCAACGGCAAGCAACTGGTGGGAGGCGGCACTTCTCAATCGGCACCGCTGTGGGCCGGGCTGGCCGCGGTGATGAACCAGTGGCTCATCGCCCACGACGGCCGCGCCCTCGGTGAGCTGAATCCGTTGCTGTACAAGGTCGCTGAGGGTTCGCGACTGCCCGGCTTCCGCGACGTGACCCTCGGCGGCAACGCGGTCGCGGTGGCCGCGCCCGGCTACGACTTGACCACCGGACTCGGCACGCCCGACGTCGACAACCTAGTGCGCAACATTCTGATCGTCCAGAAGGTGGCCGCGTGAGTACGCCCACCGACGATGCGCCGGCCATGACGGAGTGCCAGGTCTGTCAAACCGATGTTCCCGCAGGCGAATTCTGCGGGTTGTGTGGTGACTTCCTCACCGACCGGAGGGGAAACGGCCCGTCCTGGCTGCGACTTCGCGCATACGGCGCCGCCTCCGGCGAGCACCTGCTGCGGCCGTCGTTGGCCAGTTCGCTGTTCCCGCATCTTCCGGACCGCTCCCGAATGCCGTTCCGGGTAGTGCTGATCGTCGTGTTGCTCGGCCTGGTCACGTTCGCCTCCCTCCGGATGCCCGCCGCGTTGATCACCGTCGCCGCGCTCGGATTGCCCTTCTTGTTCGTCCTTTACATGCGCGAAACCGACGCCCAGCGCGATCTGCCCGCCAGCACACTGGTTCTCGCCACCGCGCTGGGTATCGGCCTCGGCGTCAGCTGGGTGCTGTTGACGGGTGCAGTGGTTGCCCGCTCGTATGGTGTGCCGCTGGGTGCTGGTATTGCGGCCGGACGGATGCTGCGCGAAGGTCTCGGCATCCCGATCGGTGGCATGATCGTCATGCTCGTCCCCGCCCTGCTGGTGCGCCTGACGCGCCCGTCGACCCGAGAGTCGTTGGACGGCTTCAGAATCGGCGCGCTGGGGGCCCTCGCCTTCACCGCAGCGGCGACGATCACGCGACTGGCGCCCCAATTCGCGACCGGAATGATCGCCCGCAGCCGACCCGTCTCGTCGCTCATCGTCGAGGCGGGCATTCGCGGAGTGGCGGTGCCGTTGACGGCCGCGGCCGTCGGCGG
>LZSH01000062.1 GCA_001665255.1 Mycobacteriaceae bacterium 1482268.1
CGGCGGGATGTCACCGCTCAACCGCATCAACCGTGCACTGATCGAACAGCTTGCCGCCGAACTGGCCGACCGCGGGCTCGATCTGCCGGTGTACTTCGGCAACCGCAACTGGGAACCGTATGTCGAAGACGCCGTTGCGGCCATGCGCGACAACGGGGTTCGTCGCGCCGCGGTTTTCACGACATCGGCGTGGGGTGGCTATTCGAGTTGCGCGCAGTACAACGAGGACATCGCCCGCGGTCGTGCCGCAGCGGGCGAGCACGCCCCAGAGCTGGTCAAGCTCCGTCAGTATTTCGACCATCCGCTGTTCGTCGAGATGTTCGTCGAGTCGGTCGCTGCCGCGAAGCAGGCCCTGCCCGCCGAGCTTCGCGAACAAGCCCGGCTGGTGTTCACCGCACACTCCATCCCGCTTTCGGCCCGGTCGCGCTGCGGCGTCGACCTTTACGCTCGCCAGGTGGCCTACGCGTCGCGGCTGGTGGCCCACCGCGCGGGATACGTCGACTACGACCAGGTGTGGCAATCGCGATCGGGGCCGCCGCAGGTCCCGTGGCTGGAACCCGATGTGGCCGACCACTTGTCGGCACTTGCCGCCGAAGGCGCCCAGGCCGTCATCGTCTGTCCGATCGGCTTCGTCGCCGACCACATCGAGGTGGTGTGGGATCTGGATAACGAACTGCGCCAACAGGCGAACGAACTCGGGCTGGTGTTCGCCCGAGCGGCAACGCCCAACGCCGACCGCCGCTTTGCGCGGTTGGCGGTTGATTTGATCGACGAGCTCCACGAAGGCCGCGAACCGTCCCGGGCCCAAGCGCCGAGCGGAGTCAATGTGCCTCCGAGATATGGCTTCTCGGTCGATGGGGCGCTATGTACGCCCGATTGCTCAACGTTCTGAGGCGCTCAACGCCACGCCGAGTGCAGGATGGCACTGACCGCGGCAAGCCGGGCCGAACGCACCACTGCGGCCAGCGGCCGCAGCGCCTCGTTGGCGATCTGAGCCTCCGATGAGCTCTGCAGGCCGATCGGCATCAAACCCGAACTGACGGTGACGATCGCGTCGATGTGCGCAGCGTTCTCCAGCACGCGCAGCGCCCGCGACGGGGCATGGTCAGGCGCGCGGTGCTGGCCCGCGGCCTCCATCACCTCTTCGACGAGCTTGCGCGGATCGGCGACGTCCATGCCGCCCGCCTCCGCGCGGATGGCACCTAGCGCGTCGGCCGCCGACCGAACCGCCGACCGCAGCGCGAATTCCGCCTCGCCGAGGTCGATGTGCGCGGCAACCGGCGCGGCGGCCATCGAGTACACCGTCCAGCTCAGCCCGGACAGTTCGGCGTCGTCGGGTTCGTCATAGGACTCGGAGTCGTCGTATTCGAAGTCCGGCACCAGCCCGACCGGCTGCGTCGACGGGCCGCCGTCGACCACGATGGCTTCGGCCGCCGTCACGGCGTCGCGCTGGAACTGGGTGCCCGCGGGCAGACCGCGGACGTCGCCGGGCACGGGAAGGACGACGGCAATGGCCGGCGCGCCGGCGGGTGGCCCCGCGGCGGTACGCAGCGTCTGCAGCAGCGACATGGTTCCCGAGTGGTTCACGTCCGGCCAGGGCAGACCCGTGCTACCGGCCGCGACGGCGTCGTACGCGGTCACCGAATGCCTTGGCGCCCATTGTGATAGCGCGTCAAGGACATCGTCGGGCGCGGCGGCTCCCGCGAGCCAGGAATTGGCCCACACCGACAGCGAAACACTAGGGCACCACATGATGCTCGCAGTGTAGTTGTTCGCCGCGCCAACGGCGGGCCACGCGCTAGGCTCACGGCATGCCCGTTGCGCTGATCTGGCTGATCGCGGCGCTGGCTCTCGCCGGAGCCGAAGCCCTCACCGGCGACCTGTTTCTGCTGATGCTCGGCGGGGGCGCGCTGGCGGCCGCCGGATCCAGCCTTGTCTTCGACGACCTGTGGATTCACGGCGCGGTGTTCGCGGTCGTGTCGCTGCTGCTGCTGCTGCTGGTTCGGCCCGTGCTGCGGCGGCACTTCCTGTCGGGGACGGGCCTGCCGGACCGCCCGAAGGAACTGGAGGGCAAGAGCGCGCTGGTGCTCGATCGTGTCGCCCGCCATGAGGGTCAGGTGAAACTCGACGGTGAAGTCTGGACGGCGCGGCCCCTCAACGACGACGATGTCTACGAACCGGGCGACCACGTCACCGTCGTACACATCGACGGCGCCACTGCGGTAGTGCAAAAAGTCGTCTAGTCCAAGCCTGGGCAACTACGGAAGGAACCCGTCATGGAAGGTGCCGTCGCCGGTCTGATCCTGGTCGGTGTATTGGTGATCTTCGCGGCCATCGTGGTCGCGAAGTCGGTCGCGCTGATCCCACAGGCCGAGGCCGCCGTCATCGAACGGCTGGGTCGTTACAGCAAGACGGTGTCGGGTCAGCTGACGTTGCTGCTGCCGTTCATCGACCGGATCCGCGCCCGGGTGGATCTGCGCGAGCGCGTGGTGTCGTTCCCGCCGCAGCCGGTCATCACCGAGGACAACCTGACGGTGAACATCGACACCGTCGTGTACTTCCAGGTGACCAACCCGCAGGCGGCGGTCTACCAGATCAGCAACTACATCGTCGGCGTCGAGCAGCTGACCACCACGACGCTGCGCAACGTCGTCGGCGGTATGACCTTGGAGCAGACCCTGACCTCACGCGACCAGATCAACGCCCAGCTGCGCGGCGTGCTCGACGAGGCGACCGGCCGATGGGGGCTGCGCGTAGCCCGCGTCGAGCTGCGCAGCATCGACCCGCCGCCGTCCATCCAGGACTCGATGGAAAAGCAGATGCGCGCCGACCGCGAAAAGCGTGCGATGATCCTCACCGCCGAGGGCACCCGCGAGGCGTCGATCAAACAGGCCGAGGGGCAGAAGCAGTCGCAGATCCTCGCCGCAGAGGGTGCCAAGCAGGCCGCGATCCTGGCCGCCGAGGCGGATCGGCAGTCGCGCATGCTGCGGGCTCAGGGCGAGCGCGCCGCGCAGTACTACCAGGCCCAAGGTCAGGCCAAGGCGATCGAGAAGACGTTCGCCGCGATCAAGGCGGGCAGGCCGACGCCCGAGATGCTGGCCTACCAGTACCTTCAGACGCTGCCGCAGATGGCCAAGGGTGAGGCGAACAAGGTATGGCTGGTGCCCAGTGACTTCGGGGCGGCGCTTCAGGGCTTCACGAAGTTGCTCGGCGCACCCGGCGAGGACGGCGTCTTCCGTTACGAGCCGTCACCGGTGGACGAGGAGCTGCCCAAGCCGGAGGACGACTCCGACGAGGTCGCCGACTGGTTCTCCACCGAGACGGACCCCGCAATCGCGCAGGCCGTCGCCAAGGCGGAGGCCGAGGCGCGCGCCCCGGTCCAGGGCGCGATCGGGTCGGCGCCGACGAATGTCACCGCGCCGGTTCAATACTCGCAGCAGACGCAACAGCCGATCCACCAGCCACCGCCGCAGACACCTTCGGTCGGCCGGCACGGCGGCAACGTGGAGCTGTAACGGCGGGGTGGGCCCTCAGCGAGTGGCCGCAGCCTCTTCGGTTGCGGGTTCCTCGTCGGTGGCGTGATGGCGCGGGTACGTGCGGATCTCGTAGACCAGGCCGGCGACACCCAGTCCCGCGGTGAACAGTGACACCAGGATCAGCAGCGGGCTGATGTGGTTGGTAAGCGCGTCACCGAGCACGACGACCGCCGCGGTGCCCGGGAGCAGGCCGGCCAGCGTCGCCCCCGTGTACGGCAGCACCCGCACTGCGGACGCACCCGCGGCGTAGTTGAGTACCGAGAACGGGACAGCCGGGATCAATCGCATCGACATCACCGTCAGCCAACCGCGTTGGCGCAGGCGAGCGTCGAGGCTTTTGATTCGCGGATGGGGGACCAGTCGTTCGAGCCGCCAGCCCGCGGCGCGGACCAACAGCAGGGCCAGCAGCGCGCTGACCGCGCTCGCGACGACCGCGATCGCGATGCCCAGCCATGGGCCAAACAGAAGGCCCGACGCCAGCGTGAACGCCGTGCGGGGGAACGGAAACACGGTGACGACGATGTGCGTCGCAAGGAAGGCCAGCGGTACCCAGGGGCCGAGCGATTGCGCCCAGTCGCGTAACTGCAGCGCGCCGGGCCGCGGCACCAGCAACAGCACTGCGAGAAGTATCACAATGGTCGCCGTAATGGCGGCCAACTGCCGAGGCGGGACCTGCTTGGCCGTCGAGATCACCGCAGCGCGCAGTGCGGCGAGGGTGCTGACGACGGTTTTCACGTCTACCAAGAGTACGGGCCGCGCGGCGATACCTCGCCCCGCACGCAGCGCGAGTCGGCTGCCCGGCGCACGCTGGCCTGATGGTGATCATTTAGCCTTAGGACGTGCAGGAATCCGGCTTGGCTGAATCAAGGCAGCAATGGCGCTCAGCCGTTGCGGGCGTGTTGTCGAAATCGACTCGGCGCGATCCGGCCGACCTGCCGCCCGAACCGGAGCGCCTGCTCGATTCGCCCACCTATGAGGGCTTCCCGATCCGAGCCCTGTACACCAGCCTGGACGAGTTGCCGGAACCGCCGCTGCCCGGCGCGTGGCCGTTCATTCGCGGCGCCGACGGTTTGCGCGACGTCAAGGCAGGGTGGAAGGTCGCCGAGGCGTTTCCAGCTCCTGGCCAGAAGGCTGTCACCGACGGCAACGGCGCGGTCCTGCTCGCCCTCACCGAAGGGGTCAGCGCGCTCGTGTTGCGGGTGGGCGCACCCGACGGAGTCGTCGCCGGGGAACTCGACCGTCTGCTCGAGGGGGTGTTCCTCGATCTGGTGCCCGTGATTCTGGAGGCAGGTGCGGATTTCGTCGCCGCCGCCGAATCGCTGCTGCCGCAGTTGACCGACATGGACGACGAGCAGCGTGCCCGGCTGTCGATCGACCTCGGCGCAGACCCGCTCACCGCGCCGTTGAGCCAATGCGCGGCAGCCGACATCGCCGATGTGGTTGCGGCCGCAGAGAAGGTCACGGGGTACGCGGGTGGCGTACGGGCGATCACCGTCGACGGGCCGGCCCTCCACAACCTCGGTGCCAACGCGGCGTGGGAGTTGGCGGGGGCCGTCGCGGCGGGCGTCGCCTATCTGCGTCTGCTCGGCGAGGCCGGGCTCAGTGTGGCGGACTCGTTGCGGCAGATCAGCTTTCGGTTGGCCGCAGACGACGACCAGTTCATGATGATCGCCAAAGTCCGGGTGCTGCGCCGGCTGTGGGCCAGGGTGGCCGAGGTGGTCGGCGAACCGGATGCCGGCGCCGCGCGCGTGCACGCGGTCACGTCGATGCCGATGATGGCGCAGCGGGATCCGTGGGTGAACATGCTGCGCACCACGGTCGCCGCCTTCGGCGCGGGCGTCGGTGGCGCAGACACCGTGCAGGTGCAGCCGTTCGACGCGGCCATCCCGGGCGGATGGCCTGGCACCGCAGCGAGTTTCGCCCGCCGCATCGCCCGCAACACTCAACTGTTGCTGCTGGAGGAATCCCACCTCGGCCGGGTGCTGGACCCCGCAGGCGGATCGTGGTTCGTCGAGGATCTCACCGAGCAGCTGGCCGAGAAGGCCTGGGAGAACTTCCAGCAGATCGAGGCGCAGGGCGGTTTCACCGAGGCCCGCGAATTCGTCGCCGCCCAGATCGCCGAGGTGCGTGACCGGCGCACCGACGACATCAACCACCGCCGCAAGGCCCTCACGGGTGTCAACGAATATCCGAACCTCGCGGAAGCGCCTCTGCCTCACAGCGATTCGGTGAGCGCTGTCGCGCGGTACGCCGCAGGTTTCGAAGCATTGCGAGACCGCTCCGACGCGTATCTGGAGGCGACGGGGTCGCGCCCAAAGGTGCTGCTGCTGCCGCTGGGTCCGCTGGCCGAGCACAACATCCGGGCGACGTTTGCCGCCAACCTGCTCGCGTCCGGCGGCATCGAGGCGGTGAATCCCGGCCCGGTCGACGCGGCAGGGGTGGCAGACGCCGTCTCGGCCGCCGACGGCGCAGCCGTCGCGGTGATCTGCGGCACCGACGCTCGCTACGGGGCCGACGCGGCGGGCGTCGTCGAGGCCGCGCGCAAGGCCGGCGTAGCGCGGATCCTGCTGGCCGGCCCGGAAAAGGCGGTCGCCGAAGCGGATTCAAAACCCGACGACTACCTGACGGCCAAGATCGACGCCGTCGCCGCCTTGTCGGATCTGCTCACCCGATTGGGGGCCTGACATGACCGCTACAACAGGAATAGGCAGCTTCGCCGACGTACCGTTGCGTAGCGAGCGGACCACCGAACCCGCTTCGGAATCCGCCGTGACCGCACACGTCGCCGCCGCAGCGGAGGCGCACGGCTACGCGCCCGAGCAGCTGGAGTGGTCGACGCCGGAGGCGATCGACGTCAAGCCGGTCTTCGTCGCCGCAGATCGCGCCGCCGCCGCCGCAGCGGGCTACCCGCTGGACACGTTCCCCGGTGCGCCGCCGTACCTGCGCGGCCCCTATCCGACGATGTATGTCAACCAGCCGTGGACCATTCGGCAATACGCCGGTTTCTCCACCGCCGCCGAATCCAACGCGTTCTACCGGCGCAATCTGGCGGCGGGTCAGAAGGGCCTGTCGGTGGCATTCGACCTCGCCACCCACCGCGGCTACGACTCCGACCATCCACGCGTCGCCGGTGACGTCGGAATGGCCGGTGTGGCAATCGATTCCATCCTCGACATGCGCCAGTTGTTCGACGGCATCGATCTCTCCACCGTCTCGGTGTCGATGACGATGAACGGCGCGGTGCTGCCCATCCTTGCGCTGTATGTGGTGGCCGCCGAGGAGCAGGGTGTGGCGCCGGAGAAGCTGGCCGGGACCATCCAGAACGACATCCTCAAAGAGTTCATGGTCCGCAACACCTACATCTATCCGCCGAAGCCGTCGATGCGCATCATCTCCGACATCTTCGGTTACACCAGCGCGCGGATGCCGAAGTTCAACTCGATCTCGATCTCCGGCTACCACATCCAAGAGGCCGGTGCGACAGCGGATTTGGAGCTGGCCTACACGCTGGCCGACGGTGTCGAGTACATCAAGGCCGGCCTGGACGCGGGTCTGTCCATCGACAAGTTCGCACCGCGGCTGTCCTTCTTCTGGGGCATCGGGATGAACTTCTTCATGGAGGTCGCCAAGCTGCGGGCCGGGCGGCTGCTGTGGAGCGAACTGGTTGCGCAGTTCGAGCCGAAGGATGCGAAATCGCTGTCCCTGCGCACACATTCGCAGACCTCAGGGTGGTCGCTCACCGCGCAGGACCCGTTCAACAACGTCGCCCGTACCTGCATCGAGGCGATGGCAGCCACCCAGGGACACACCCAGTCGCTGCACACCAACGCCCTCGACGAGGCACTGGCGCTGCCCACCGACTTCTCTGCGAGGATCGCGCGCAACACGCAGCTGTTGTTGCAGCAGGAATCCGGCACCACCCGCCCGATCGACCCGTGGGGCGGTTCGTACTACGTGGAGTGGCTGACCCACCAGCTCACCGAACGTGTGCGCGCCCACATTCAAGAGGTCAACGAGCACGGGGGCATGGCGCAGGCCATCGACGACGGCATCCCGAAACTGCGCATCGAAGAAGCTGCGGCCCGCACCCAGGCCCGCATCGACTCCGGCCAGCAGCCGGTCATCGGGGTCAACAAGTATCAGGTCGACGAGGATCACGAGATCGAGGTCCTCAAGGTCGAGAACAGCCGCGTGCGCGCTGAGCAGATCGCCAAGCTGGAGAAGCTGCGCGCGGAACGTGACCAGTCCGCGGTCGATGCCGCGCTTGCCGCGCTCACCAACGCAGCCGACGGCGCAGACGGCAACCTGCTCGAGCTCGCCATCAACGCCGCGCGCGCGAAGGCCACCGTCGGCGAGATCTCCGATGCGTTGGAGAAGGTATGGGGACGGCATCACGCCGAGATCCGTACCATCGCCGGGGTCTACCGCGACGAAGTCGGAAAGGCAAGCAACATATCCAGCGCCAGCGATTTAGTGCAGAAGTTCGCCGAGGCCGACGGCCGTAGGCCGCGCATCCTGGTCGCCAAGATGGGCCAGGACGGCCACGACCGCGGGCAGAAGGTCATTGCGACGGCGTTCGCCGACATCGGTTTCGACGTCGACGTCGGCTCGCTGTTCTCCACCCCCGACGAAGTGGCGCGCCAGGCCGCCGACAACGACGTGCACGTGGTCGGGGTGTCGTCGTTGGCGGCCGGCCACCTGACGCTGGTGCCCGCGCTGCGCGACGCGCTGGCCGAGGTGGGCCGTCCCGACATCATGATCGTGGTAGGCGGTGTGATCCCGCCCGGCGACTTCGACGAGCTGTACCAGGCAGGTGCGACCGCGATCTTCCCACCCGGCACCGTGATCGCTGACGCGGCGATCGGCTTGTTGCACAAGCTCGCCGAGCGGTCGGGCTACGAGCTGACCTAGCCCGCCCACGGGATGGCCGACACACACGACCTCGCGGCCGCGATCAGAGATCGCGATCGCTCAGCGCTGCCGCGGGCCATCACGCTGGTGGAGTCCACCAGGGCCGATCACCGCGAGCAGGCCCAGCAGCTGCTGATGGAGTTGATGCACGACGTGCGACCAGCGGCCATGCACGTCGGCATCACCGGCGTTCCCGGTGTCGGCAAGTCGACGACGATCGAGGCGCTCGGCATGCACCTCATCGAGGAGGGCCACCGAGTGGCGGTGCTCGCCGTCGACCCGTCCTCGACCCGCACCGGCGGGTCGATCCTCGGCGACAAGACCCGAATGCCGAAGCTCGCGGTACACCCGGATGCCTATATTCGGCCGTCCCCGACGTCGGGCACTCTCGGCGGGGTTGCCCGGGCGACCCGGGAGACCATCGTGCTGCTCGAAGCGGCCGGATTCGATGTGATCCTGGTGGAAACGGTCGGCGTGGGCCAGTCGGAGGTCGCGGTCGCCAACATGGTGGACACGTTCGTCTTCTTGACGCTCGCCCGCACAGGCGATCAGCTGCAGGGCATCAAGAAGGGCGTGCTCGAGCTTGCTGACATCGTGGTAGTGAACAAGGCCGATGGTGAACACGCCGTCGAGGCCAAGGCGGCCGCCCGCGAACTATCCGGTGCGATCCGACTTATCTACCCGCGCGAAACATTATGGCGTCCACCGGTTTTGACGATGAGCGCGATGGAGGGCACGGGTCTGGCCGTGCTCTGGGACACGGTGCTCAAACACCGTCAGGTGCTCACGGAAGCAGGGGAGTTCGACGCCCGCCGCAATGCGCAGCAGGTGGACTGGACCTGGTCGATGGTCCGCGACACCGTGCTGGACCGGGTATTGAACAACCCCGAAGTCCGCAAGATCCGCGCCGAAGTCGAGCGCCAGGTCCGCGACGGCGAGCTGACGCCGACGCTTGCCGCTCAGCGGATTCTCGACGCGGCCGCCGGGTGATCCCGAGGCGTTTGGTTGCTGTCCGGTGGAGCAGCGGCGTATTTGACGTGCGAAGCAACAACGGATTGGTAACGGCGAGATTATTTGCCGGGGTTGCAGGTAAATTAGATCTATTGTGAGGCACTCTGACAGCGGGGAGCGCAGCGCGGCGCTCCCACACGGTGTTCAAGGCGCGGCCGACCCGCACTTCGCCTGTGCGGTACAGGCCTTCGCAACGATGTTCCCCGGCCCCCGATACGGCGGAGGGGCGCTGTCGGTCTACCTCGACGGCGAGCCCGTCGTCGATGTCTGGACCGGGTGGTCGGATCGTCGGGGCACCACGCACTGGTCCGCCGACACCGGCGCCATGGTGTTCTCCGCCACCAAGGGCATGGCCTCGACCGTCATCCACCGCCTCGTCGACCGCGGCCTGATCGACTACGAGGCGCCAGTGGCCGAGTACTGGCCCGAGTTCGGCGCCAACGGCAAGGCCAAGATCACCGTCCGCGACGTGATGCGCCACCGGGCGGGGCTGTCCCAACTCAACGGCGCCACGAAGGCCGACCTGTTGGACCACCTCAAGATGGAGGAGCGGCTCGCGGCCGCCCCGGTGAACAAGGTCCTTTACGGCAAGGGTGCCTACCACGCGCTGACATACGGCTGGCTGATGTCCGGGCTGGCACGGTCGGTCACTGGCAAAGGCATGCGCCAGTTGATCCGTGAGGAACTCGCCGAACCGCTCAACACCGACGGTCTGCACCTCGGGCGGCCGCCGGTAGATTCGCCGACCAAGACGGCGCAGATCATCATCCCGCAGGGCACCATCAAGAACGCGCTGCTGGGCAACGTCGCGCCCAAGCTCGCCGCGCTGCAATGGTCCGCCGGCATCGGGGCGCTGTACTTCCCCGAGATGGTCTCGGTCGTGCAGGGCGACATCCCGTTCCTCGACGGCGAGATCCCCGCCGCCAACGGCTCGGCCACTGCTCGCGGCCTGGCGAAGATGTACGCGCCGCTGGCATGCGGCGGCCGCGTGGACGGCAAGCAGTTCCTGTCGGCACAGCTGACGGCAGGGCTGGTGGGTAAGCCGGACCTGCACCCAGATCGAAACATAGTGTTTCCCATGGCATTTCATCTCGGATACCACGCGATCCCGCTCGGGAACCTGATGCCGGGCTTCGGCCACGCCGGTCTCGGCGGATCGCTCGGGTGGGCCGACCCGAACACCGGGTTGTCGTTCGGCTACGTGCACAACCGGCTGCTCACCCCGTTCGTGCTGACCGACCAGGCGGGCTTCGTCGCGACGGCGGCGCTGATCCGGCGGGGCGCCGCCGCGGCCCGCAAGCGCGGCTACCGGCCGGTGCCGGCCTTCGGTTCGCCGTTCGCCCCCGAACCGCGGCCCGTCGCCGGGTAAGGCGGTTACGCGCCTCGTTCCCGCTCGAGCTTCTCGGCCTCCTCGACCGCGGCGAGTGCCGACCGCTGGGGGCCCGTGATCTGTTGGCTCTGCAGCATGTCCATCGCCAGCCGTGCGTAGATCATCTGGCTGGTGATGGCCATCTGGCCCCGGCTGTGGCTGAGGAACGTGATGAACCAATTGATCAGCGTGGTGAAGCGGTTCTTGAAGCCGACCAGATACACCAGGTGCAACACGAGCCATGCCAGCCACGCGATGAAACCGCCGAACTCCAACTTGCCGACCTGAGCGACGGCGCTGAACCGCGACACGGTGGCCATGCTGCCCTTGTCGAAATACTTGAACGGCGCGCGGGCGGCTGGATCCTCATCGCCGGCCAGTGACCGCTTAATCGCCTTGGTCGCGTACTTGGCGCCCTGGATCGCGCCTTGCGCCATACCGGGTACGCCGGGGACCGACATCAGATCGCCGATGACGAAAACGTTGGAATGGCCCTTCACGGTGAGGTCCGGCTCCACGACCACGCGACCGGCGCGATCGATCTCGGTGCCGTCGGACTGCTCGGCGATCATGGCCCCCAGCGGGCTGGCCTGCACGCCCGCCGACCACACCTTGCACGCACATTGGATGCGTTGTTCGCCGCCCTGCTTGTGCTTAACCGTGACGCCCATGTAGTCGACGTCGGTTACCAGCGAGTCGAGCTGGATCTCGACGCCCATCTTCTCCAGCCGGCGCTGCGCCTGTGCGCCGAGCTTCGGGCCCATCGGGGGCATCAAGGCGCCGGCTCCCTCGACCAGGACCACCCGGCAGTCGCTGGGGGTGCACCGACGAAACGCTCCCGCCAGGGTGCGGTTGGCGAGCTCGGCGATCTGACCCGCAAGCTCGACGCCCGTCGGCCCGCCGCCGACCACGACGAAGGTGAGCCTGCGTTCCCGTTCGGCGGGATCGGTGGTGACCTCGGCGGCCTCGAACGCGCCGAGGATGCGGCCGCGCAGCTCGAGCGCGTCGTCGATGGTCTTCATGCCCGGCGCGAAGGTGGCGAACTCGTCGTTGCCGAAATAGGACTGCTGCGCCCCAGCCGCGACGATCAGGCTGTCGTAATTCAGGACCGTCTGCATCGCCATCAACTTGGAGGTGACGGTTTGGGCCCGCAGGTCGATCCCCTCGACCTCACCGAGCAGCACCCGGACGTTCTTCTGCCTGCGCAGCACCAACCGCGTCGTCGGTGCGATCTCCCCTTCGGAGAGGATGCCCGTCGCCACCTGGTACAGCAGCGGCTGGAAGAGATGACTGGTCGTCTTGGAGATCAAGGTGACGTCGACGTCGGCCCGCTTCAACGACTTAGCCGCCTCCAGACCGCCGAAGCCCGACCCGATGATGACGACGTGATGGCGCTTGGCGGTCGTGGCTGGCTGTGTCAATGCGTTTCCTTCCGGGTTCGACGGCGGCGCAACGACAACCGGGTCAGACGCGCGTAAACCACTTCGTCTTGATCCGCCAGGAATGCGCCGACGCGAGCGCGAACCCGGCGCCGCACATGCAGGCGAACACCCACACCAGCGCGCTGCCCGCGACCGTCTGCAGCGCGGGTACGTAGGCGGTGGTGATGCGCACGAGGCAGGCGAGGATGCCGCAGACCGACGCGGCCAGATAGAAGTTGGCGATGGTCCGCGACCGCGGATCCCGTCGGAGCACCATAGTGGCCCGAATGCCGTACCCCAGCAGATAGATCAGCGTGCCGCAGAGCAGCAGCCAGTACAGGTTCAGCCAGAAGTCGGTCGGGACGGTAAAGAAGTCCGCCGCGTAGACATGGGCGCCGTTGCCCATCGAGAACGTCACCAGCAGCAGCGGGATGCACAGCGTCGCGGGCCGTTCCACGTACTGCTTGAACGAGCGCTGCATGGCGTCGTCATCGGCGAGCCTGCCGAGCGTGTTGTAGACGATGGCAGAGGCGGCGACGATGTAGCAGTCGTGACCGAGATAGTCCTCGAGGTTCCACTTACCGGTGAGGGCGTGCAGCCAGTGCCCGACGGTCTCGGAAGCGAGCGGCGACATCAGCAGCACGGCGGCGCCCTGCAGGGCGATGTTGAGGGTCGCGGCAACCTCCCACCGGCACGTCCAGGTCACGCGCCGGATCCATAGGCTCCACCCGATACATGCGATCGTGATCGCTAGGAGTGTTGCGAGAGCCATCGTTCGTTCTTGCCTTTGCGCTGAATGATTTCCAGCAAAATTCTATAACGGGGGCGCATCCAGACGCGGTTTCATTTCAGAGAGTTTGGGCGGACGCACGCGCCTGGCCTCCGCCGTTGCCAGTGCCACCCCTGCGGACTCGACGTAGCTTTGCACCTCTGCATGGCTCATCAGCCCGAAGCGGACCTGAAGGTCGGGGTAGCTGAGACCGAACCGGTCGGCCACCCGCCGCAGCTCTTCGGCGTCGGGGTAGCCCGCCTCTTTGATACGGCGGTAGTACGTGCTGCTAGACACCCCGAGCGCGTCGTAAATGTCCTTGGCGTCGACGTCTCCGTCGAGGAGGTAATCGAGCAGGGCCTTTAGCTGGCGGCCGTTCTCATCTGTACGTGGCACCGTCTCACTTTATCGCGTTATCCCGGCAATGGGCAGTGCCAATCGGAGCTAGGAGAGGATTGCTGTTATTGACGCTGGTGTCACAGTTTTGGGAGAGGTCTCCCAATTTTGGGACAGCACGGCTAGTGTTGTTCTCATGTTGATTGCAGAGTTTGCCAGCAGCCCCCTTCGCATCGCCGACCACGAGACCACCGACGCCCCGCATCCCGCTGAAATTGCGAAGATCTCGGCGCCCCTGGACAGCGTCCTGACCGAGGAGTTGGACGGCGCGGAGTGGTATCTGGGGCTGCCAAGCGAGGAGATCCTGCTCGCCGCGCTCGGCCTGGCGATCGCGCGCACGATCGGCGAAGGCGTGGTCCCCGTCGACGTCACCGGCTACATCGGTCCGGTGGCCCTGTCGTGCACGTCAGCCGGCCTTGCGACCGCCACGGAATCCCTCGGCGCTGTACACCGCAGCCTGGCTGCGGGTCCGACCGCGCCGAAGCTCGCGGCCCAACCGCCGTCGGAGCTCTTCTTCTCCTACCTCGGCGCGGAGCCCGGACTTCGCCACACGCTCGAGCTTCGGACGTATCGCGAGGACGGCGTCGTGCAGCTGGATTGGTGGTATGACACCCGCAGCTTCGACGCCTACACGGTGGAGGAGCTGGCCGAGCAGCTACCGCTGTCCCTCATCGAGCTGACGTCGGAGGCATCGCCCCAGGCGCACACCCCGATGGCCGTCGGGCACTGAACCGCTAGAATCTGACGTATCGGCGCAGATCCGGCCATCACCGGGGAGCCTTCGGAAGAACAGCCCAGGCCCAGTAGACCCGAACGGGTAGGCCCGTCACAGCCAAGTCGAGCGGCGCACATGTGTGCGCAAGCGGGGTGGTACCGCGGCGTTCGCGCGAGAGGCGCGTCGTCGTCCCCGTGCCATTGACGACGGCATGGAGACGACGCACGACCGTGACTACCTATCCGAAGCCGGCCGGCGGCGCGCCGAACTTCCCGGCGCTGGAATCCGATGTCCTCAGCTACTGGGAAGACGACGACACCTTCCGCGCCAGTATCTCGCGCCGCGACGGCGCGCCGGAGTACGTCTTCTATGACGGGCCGCCGTTCGCCAATGGGCTTCCGCACTACGGCCACCTGCTGACGGGGTACGTCAAGGACATCGTGCCCCGCTATCGCACGATGCGCGGCTACAAGGTGGAGCGCCGTTTCGGCTGGGACACCCACGGCCTGCCCGCCGAGTTGGAGGTACAGCGGCAACTCGGCATCACCGACAAATCGCAGATCGAAGAGATGGGCATCGAGAAGTTCAACGATGCCTGTCGGGCGTCGGTACTCAAGTACACCAACGAATGGCGCTCGTATGTGACCCGCCAGGCCCGGTGGGTGGACTTCGACAACGACTACAAGACCCTGGATCTTTCGTTCATGGAATCGGTGATCTGGGCGTTCAAGCAGT
>LZSH01000063.1 GCA_001665255.1 Mycobacteriaceae bacterium 1482268.1
TCGTGCCGCCCAAGTTCGCCAAGGACGCGATCATCGAGGCCATCGACGCCGAGATCCCGCTGCTGGTCGTCATCACCGAGGGAATTCCGGTGCAGGACAGTGCATATGCCTGGGCCTATAACGTCGAGAAGGGCCAGAAGACCCGCATCATCGGACCGAACTGTCCCGGCATCATCACGCCCGGTGAGGCGCTGGCCGGCATCACCCCGGCCAACATCACCGGTCCCGGCCCGGTCGGACTCGTCTCGAAGTCCGGCACGCTGACCTACCAGATGATGTTCGAGCTCAACGACTTCGGGTTCTCGACGGCCATCGGCATCGGTGGCGACCCAGTCATCGGCACCACCCACATCGACGCGATCGAGGCGTTCGAGAAGGATCCCGACACCAAGGTGATCGTGATGATCGGCGAGATCGGCGGCGACGCCGAGGAGCGGGCCGCCGACTACATCAAGGCCAACGTCTCCAAGCCGGTCGTCGGCTACGTCGCGGGCTTCACCGCGCCGGAGGGCAAGACGATGGGCCACGCGGGTGCGATCGTGTCCGGATCGTCGGGCACCGCGGCCGCGAAGAAGGAGGCCCTCGAGGCGGCCGGTGTGAAGGTCGGCAAGACGCCGTCAGAGACCGCCCGCCTGGCCCGGGAAATCCTGCAGAGCCTCTAGCGCGTCTGCTCCGCGACGCGCCGCCGGCTGCCTGCATTTGTGCACGCTCGCGCGGCTGTGACGGACGCCGCTGGATTAGTAACACGTTCCAGTTTTCAGTTAGCCTGACGAATTAACAGTCGTCAGGAGGTCTGTAATGGTTGACCCGCGCACGCCGGTGATCGTCGGCGTCGGTCAGTTCACCGAGAGCATCGACGACCCCAACTATCGCGGCATGTCAGCGGTGGAGCTGGCGACCGAGGCGGCC
>LZSH01000064.1 GCA_001665255.1 Mycobacteriaceae bacterium 1482268.1
GCCGCGAGCTCGCGCGCCAGATACTCGGTGTCGGCCTTGGTCTGCTCGGCCCGGCGGCGGTCCTCTTCCAGCGATACCCGGTCACGGTTCTCCTGGCGGTTCTGCGCCAGCAGGATGAGCGGTGCCGCGTACGCAGCCTGCGTGGAAAAAGCCAGGTTGAGCAGGATGAACGGATAAGGGTCCCAGCGCAGGCTCACGGCGAAGAGGTTCAGCGCGATCCAGACGATGACGATGGCGGTCTGCCACAGCAGGTAGCGGCCGGTGCCCAGGAAGCGGGCAATGGATTCGCTGAACTGGCCGACCGCCTCGGCGTCGACGTTGAAGGCGAATCGACGGCTCGACGCCCGCGGGGTGTCCAGCCGCTGACGCGCCGTCAACTCACTCATGAGAGCCCTTCCGGAGCCGCAGGGCCGGCGACGTTGGGCACCGCGCCCGACATCTCGGGTTCCTCCCGCTCCCGCCAGTCGTCGGGCAGCAGATGGTCGAGTACGTCATCGACGGATACGGCCCCCAGCAGGTGGTTCTCCTCGTCGACAACCGGACCGCAGACCAGATTGTAGGCAGCGAAGTAGCGGGTCACCGCCGTCAGCGGGTCCTCGGGGCCGAGACTAGGCAGGTCGGTGTCGAGGATGCCGCCGACCAGCGCCGCAGGTGGTTCCCGTAGCAGCCGCTGCAGATGCACACAGCCCAGGTAGCGGCCGGTCGGGGTGGCCGTCGGCGGCCGCACCACGAACACCAGCGAGGCCAGCGCGGGGGTGAGGTCGGGGTCGCGCACCCGGGCCAGTGCCTCGGCGACGGTGGTGTCGGGCGCGATCGCGATCGGCTCGGAGGTCATCAGGCCGCCGGCGGTGTCGGGGGAGTGCGCCAACAGCCGGCGCACGTCCTCGGAATCCTCGGGGTCCATCCGTCGCAGGAAGAGTTCGGCGTCGGCGGGTGTCATCGTGCCCAGCAGATCGGCGGCGTCGTCGGGATCCATCGCCTCGAGCACATCGGCGGCGCGCTCAGGTTCGAGCTGCCGCAG
>LZSH01000065.1 GCA_001665255.1 Mycobacteriaceae bacterium 1482268.1
ATTGGCGACCGTATGTGGCCGGGGACATCACCGTGCACCCGGTCGACTGCGGACACGACGAGTTGATGACCCCCGAAACGCTCGGAATGTACAGCCAACAACTCAAACTGGCAGTGGAGATCCCCGCGGTGGCCCCGTTGCCGCGTCGTATCGGTGGGCCGGCGGGTGGGCTGGAGCCGTTGGTGGCGGTGCAGCGCCCGGCGGTGGTGCCGTTGTCGTTTGCCCAGCAGCGGTTGTGGTTCATCGAGCAGTTGCAGGGGCCGTCATCGATCTACAACATGGCGGTGGCGTTGCGGTTGGACGGGCGCCTTGATGTGGAGGCGTTGGGCACCGCGCTGGCCGATGTGGTGGGCCGTCATGAGAGCCTGCGCACCTTGTTTGTGGCACCCGAGGGCATCCCCCAGCAGCTGGTGGTGCCGGTTGAGCGGGCCGATTTCGGCTGGCAGGTCATCGATGCCACCGACTGGCCGGCCAGCCGGCTGGAGCAGGCCCTCGTCGCGGTGGTGCGTGAGCCGTTTGACCTGTCGGCCGAGATTCCGATGCGGGCGCAACTTTTCCGCGTCGCCGACCAAGCGCACGTGTTGGTGGCGGTGGTGCACCATATCGCCTCCGATGGCTGGTCGATCACCCCGCTGGTGACCGATCTGGGAGTGGCCTATGCCAGCCGGTGCGCCGGACAGGCCCCCGGCTGGGCGCCGTTGCCGGTGCAGTATGTCGACTACACGCTGTGGCAGCGCGCGCAGCTCGGTGATCTCGAGGACCCCCACAGCCGTATCAACCAGCAATTGGGCTACTGGGAACAGGCCCTGGCCGGGATGCCC